>CAZILR010001044.1:0-2122 GCA_964539995.1 uncultured Planctomyces sp. | reverse complement strand
GGTACGCGAACGTCCGTTCGATCGACCGCCGAATGCTTCGGCCCAGCAGCACGCGACCCATCGTACCGAACGGCAACTTGTAGTGGATGCGGTCCTCCAGCCAACTCGCGGAGTTGCTGGTCTCGGCAGCCGTCATTCGATGCGTGTGTTCCCACATCGCGAACGGGCCAGCGATTTGAATGTCTCGAAAACCGATGCCGTCCGCGAGCGCATGATGCTCGGCGATCCAGCGCTGTCGGAACGGGCCGATCCGCATGACCAATTCGGCTCGCTCGCCGTTTGCGAGCGACCGGGCGGGCTGGCGAATCTCGACTCGTTCCCACGGCGGCAATAGCCGATCGAACGCGCCGGACCGAGCGTGCCAAGCGAACAACTCCTCGGACGAGGCGGGCATCAGGCTGCGTTGGACGAATTCGGACATGTCCCCTCAACCGCGAAATCGAGTCAGGATTCACAAGATCGAGCGGATCGTAGCAGCCAAAGCCGCAGAACTTGCCCGGCACAGCCTGTTCTTCCCGCAGGTCTCGGCTTGCTGGTGCCGATTTTGACCGATAGCATCGGTGCCCCTTGATGCTTCGGAAGTTAAGCTCCTCCGAGCACGGAGATTTCATCATGTTGCGAGTCCTCAGCAATCCCCGACGACTGTGTACCGGCCTGACGCGGCGCGATCTGCTGCAAGTCGGCGGGTTAGGCGTGGCGGGATTGGGACTCGATACGCTGCTGTCCCAAGAGACGGCTCGCGCGGCCAGTGGCCAGCGCATTCAGGGTGAGCTCAGCAACTCATTCGGCAAAGCGAAGCGCTGCATCGTGCTGTTTCTGTACGGCTCGCCCAGCCAGCTTGAGACGTTCGACATGAAGCCGAACGCCCCGGTTGAGATTCGGGGCACGATGGAACCGATTCCGTCGTCGCTTCCCGGTTGCGACGTCTGCGAGCATCTGCCGAACATGGCCAAGATCATGGATCGCACAACCGTCGTGCGGTCGCTGACGCATCCGCATCCGATTCACGGTGTCGCGTACGCCATGACCGGTGCGGCGGCCCTCGACGTGAACGCCGAACTCGAACCGAACGACCCGCGGCATCATCCGTACTTCGGCTCGGTGGTCGAGTACTTCGATCGTGCTCGCCGAGGCGGCCGCATGGGGGACTTCGTCCAGAATGCCGCCCTGCCGTTCCCGTTCAGCAGCCAACGCTCCGATCAGCCGTTCCGCGCCGGCCCGTATGCCGCGTTCCTCGGCGCTGCGTACAACCCGACGTGGACCGAGTTCGTTGGCGAAGGAACCAAGAAAATTCGGAAGGCTCGGCCGGGCTTTGAGTGGACCGGTCTCGAACCGTATCTCGGTTGCACGCCCGATTCGTACTTCCGCATGGCCGCGACGGACGCTCCGAAAGACATGACCGTCGATCGGCTCAGCCGCCGCAAATCGCTGCTGCAACAGTTCGAGGACCAGCGGCGCGACCTCGATCGCACGCTGGCCGGCGTCTCGCACAGCAAGATGCAGGAGATGGCGTACTCGCTCATTAGTTCAACGAAAGTCGCCGATGCGCTCGACGTGCGTAAAGAGTCACCCGCGACGCGCGAGTTGTACGGTCACACGCTCTTCGGGCAGTCATGCCTTGCCGCGCGGCGGATGCTCGAAGCGGGGACGCGGCTCGTCTCGGTCTTCTGGGATGAATACGGACTCGCGGGCGATGCGTGGGACACACACTACGAACACTTCCCACGCATGATCGACCAACTGCTGCCGGGTTTGGACCGAGCGTATGCCGGTTTGATCCTCGACCTCGAACGCCGCGGGATGCTCGACGACACGCTCGTGGTTTGCATCAGTGAGCACGGCCGGACTCCGAAAATCAACAAGGCCCAAGACGGTGGCCGCGATCACTGGTCGCAGGCGTACTGTGCTCAGTTCGCTGGCGGCGGCATCGCGAAAGGCCGAGTCATCGGCGCGACCAACGCTCACGCCGCCGAAGTCACCGACCATCCGCTCTCGCCCAAGGACATGCTGGCGACGATGTACCACCTGCTCGGCATCGACCCGCACGCCAATCTGCCCGACCGAGTCGGCCGACCGCAAACTCCGCCTCGCCAACCACGCCGCGCAACTCCTCCTCGCCAAA
>CAZILR010001043.1:0-2127 GCA_964539995.1 uncultured Planctomyces sp. | reverse complement strand
CAAACACGAGACAGCCGCCGAGGCATTCTCGTTTGGGTTGCGATTGTTTCTGGCGATCGGCTGCATCGAGGGAATGCCGGATCAGGAGTTGTTTCGATTCATCCATCCGGGGCCGCCGAAGCTGAAGTCGAAGAAGTTCGGCGCGATCGTCCAGGAACTGCGCCAGAATTGGCGGGCTTGGTTGTGGGGCGTGGCGTGCATTCATCTCAGCCGAGCGTCGCCGGTGTTCGCGATCATCACGGTCTTTCAGGTCGGTCCGACGGGCTGGGCCTGTTATTGGCTGGCGGTGGCTCAATACCTCGTGATTGGCTTGGCCACGTCGCGAGACAAGGCGATCGACGTATTGACGTCGTTCGATGCCGAGGTCGCCGCACGCCGGGCGGAGCTGCTGTCGGAATTGCAATCCACCGCGCCGGTGGAGACGACTTCGTCACCCATCGTGGCAGTCCCGGCGGCATCGGAACCGCCGTCTGCCTCGAATTGAGGCATGAACTCGACTTGTCGGTTGGTCGAACTCCGTGAAAATTCGTGGAACGATCACTCACAAGTGAATCGTCCGATGCTTTATTCCGTGCGAGCCGCAAGCTTTGCCGGAGCGTGGGGAAACCGATTGACGGAGTTGGGCGGCGGGGGTACATCTCCCCCGGCACTCCATTCGCAGGACTTGCCCGCACCGCAAGGATGTGGTCCGAGAAACTTCGCCGCGGCGTCCCCTCTCGCTCTTGAGGTCGATTTGCGTCGGGTGAGGTTTCGCTCAAAAGGAAGAGACTGTGAAAGTCACGATTGCTTGGCTCTGCTTGCTCGCGTTTTTGCCGATCGTTCACGCGGCGGATTCGCGCGCGGAAGAGACCGCGCGGCCGACCGTCGCAGAAGATTCCGACGCCCCTAAAGGCTCACTGGTCATCATCGGTGGATCGGAGCGATTTCGAGATCGTGAATTGTGGGACACGATCGTGGAACTGGCGGGGGGGGACGGAGCGAAGATCGCCGTCTTCCCGACAGCGGCTAGCGGTCAACCGATCAAGTCGTGTGCGAAGCTCGTGCAGACCTTGAACCGTGCCGGTGCCGAAGCGTTTATCGTGCCGGTGGCCTGGAGCGAAGTCGATCGCGACGTCCAGGAAGCGGTCTTTGACATGGAATTGGTGGAGCGAGTCCGTTCGGCGACCGGTGTCTATTTTGTCGGTGGAGCGCAAGGGCGAATCGTCGATGCTCTGCTGGACGACAATCGCGAACGGACTCCGATGCTCGACGCGATTTGGGACGTGTACCGTCGCGGCGGAGTGATCGCCGGAACCAGCGCGGGCGCGGCGATCATGAGCCATGTGATGTTTCGAGATGCTCCGCCGCCGCTCAAAATTTTGCAAAACGGCGTCAGCATGGGGGAGGAACTCGATGATGGATTAGGCTTCCTCGACAAGCAATGGTTCGTCGAGCAGCACTGTCTGGTTCGCGGCCGGTTCGCACGCGCGCTGGTCGCGATGCACTCGCAAGGAATTCCCTTCGGCATCGGCGTGGACGAGAACACGGCTCTCGTCGTGAAACGCGGATACGAGGCCAGTGTCATCGGCTACAAGGGGGTGCTCATCATGGACGTCTCACAGGCGAAACGCGATCCGGACATGGATGGCTTCGCTCTGAAGAACGTGAAGCTGAGCTATCTGGACCGCGGTGACTCGATCGACCTGCGCACGCGTGTCGTGACGCCGGCCGAAGAGAAGCTCGATGACATCAAGCTCGACCCGAACGCCGATGACTACGACCCGTATTTCGACCACCGCATGTTCTACACCGACATCCTGGGGAACGCGGCGGTCGCGGATTTGCTCGGCCGGTTGATCGACAATCAAGAACCGGAAGCGATCGGCTTGGCGTTCAACGGACTCGTCGCCAAAAACCAACCGTCCGACGGCTTCGAGTTCCGGTTCTATCGCGGCCCCGACAGCAAGGGCTGGTACACCGAAGAATTCGGCGGTGAAGACTACACGGTGCTCGATATTCACCTCGATATTCGCCCGATTCGCATCGCCGGCCCGCTGTACGAGCACCGCATCGCGGCCGAAGAGAAACGCCGCGAAACGACCGAGTCCACCGAAGAGTAGCCGAGTCACGGCGTAGCCACGTTCACCA
>CAZILR010001042.1:0-2138 GCA_964539995.1 uncultured Planctomyces sp. | reverse complement strand
GGTAGTCCCACTCGCCGTCGTCTTGCTGAATCTTGGCAACGCAACTGAAGCAGATGCCGATACCGCACGCCATTGGCGTCTCCAGCGAGAGCCAGCACGAGACGTTGGCCGCCGTCGCGATCTTTTGGACGGCGTGCATCATCGGTTCCGGCCCGCAGCAGTAGATCAGGTCCGGCGGACAATCGGACGCGAGCGACTGTTTGAGCAACTCGGTCACGAAACCGTGATGACCTCGGCTGCCGTCGTCGGTCGCGAGTCGCACGTCGAGTCCATCCATCGCGAATTGATCCAACCCGGCGAGGTAATCGGTCGAGCGTGCTCCGTAGCAGAGCGAGACCTTGGTCGAATGGGCCGCGACTTCACGAGTCGGCGACCCGTAGCGGCGCGACGTCAACAACTCGCGGGCGACTGCCAAGAACGGCGTCTGGCCGATGCCGCCAGCCACACACATCAGGTGTTTCGTTTTCGCTGGGACAACCGGGAATCCGTTGCCGAGCGGTCCCCAGACGGAGATCTCGTCGCCGACCTTCCAACTGGGCATCAGGCCCGTGAGCTTGCCGACCGTCACATACCCGAAATCGAAACCGATCGGCTGGCTGTGCTCATCGTCGTAGGTGTCAAACAGCGCGAACGGCCGACCGAGCAGCGGGTCGCTGCCGCGAGCCGGACGGACCATGAAGAACTGACCGGGGACAATGCGGCGGGCGATCTCCGGGCAGTGCAGTCGCAGGCGAAACGTGTTGCGAGCCATCTGCTCCTGCTCGACCACGCGAGCGGTTGCTTGCACCGAGGAGCACGGCGGAAAGGCGGGTTGATTCATGAGGTATTGAGTACTGAGAACCGCACGAGATTGCCAGTGCCCCACCGTCAGAATGTAGCCCTCACCGCTCCGCGTGAGGAAAGCCGAGTCTGCTAACGACGTCGTTCACGATTCCGCGCTGCCGTTGCGCTCGGCCGACTTCACGCGGAGCGATGAAGGCTACCTTGAAACGGCAGCGTGCTACGCTTTCGGCACACGCTCCAGAATCGACCACAGCCGGGATTCGAGCATCGGCGCGCCGCGAATGATTTCGGTCCCGATCTGCACGGCCCACAGCAGTCGGCCCCTCAGTTCCGTCTCGTGAATCTTCACGAGGTCTTTGTGAGTCGTCAGCAGCACGTCGGCGTTCGTCGATTTCGCGCGCTCGCCGATCCGCGTGAGATCGTCGGTCGTGAAGTGATGGTGATCGGGAAACGACTGGAAGCCCACGACCTCCGAGCCAAGTTGCCGCAGAGTTCGCTCAAACGATTCCGGGTTGCCGATGCCGCAGAAGCCGAAGACTCGTTGACCGGCCACCTCGGACAACGGCTTCGTCTCTCCGGCACTGTTGATGAGTTGGCTCGGCCGAAACGTGACCTCGATCACGGTGCCGATGTGATTCCGCCGCACCAAGTCCGCGCGGATTGCCGTGAGTTCTTCCGCCGAGACCTGATCGGTGCGTGTGACGACCACCAAGTCCGCACGCTCGATGTTCGCAATCGGCTCGCGCAGCAGGCCGCGTGGCAGGCAATGCCCATAGCCCCACGGATTCGTGGCATCGACCAGAACGATGTCGAGATCGCGATGCACTCGGCGATGCTGAAAAGCGTCGTCGAGGATCAGCAAGTTGCAGCTATCCACAACCGCTCGCTTCGCTGAGAGGATGCGATCCGGATTGAGCCACTGCGGCACCCCCGGACAAAGCTGATCGAGCACAAGTTTTTCGTCGTTGGCCTGGGAGTCGAGCGACTTGTAACCCCGACTCAGCAAACCGACCTTCGCGCCTGCGTCGCAAAACCAATTCGCCAGAAACGCGACGACCGGCGTCTTGCCGGTCCCGCCCGTCGTGAGATTGCCGACGCTGATGACCGGCACGCCGACTTCAAACGGTTCGCGCAAGCGGAAGTCAAAGGCCACATTTTTGCACGCGACTCCAACACGATACGGCCACTGCGCCGACCACAACCCCGCTCGCAACAGACTCGTCATGAGACCGCGTTTCAGGCCGGACATCACTTCGCGGGCAAACTGCTCATTCACGAAATCGTCGTCCCAGCAAGAAAGAGAAGAATTTTTCAACGCAAAGACGCGAAGGACACAAAGCTTCGCAAAGTTTGAG
>CAZILR010001041.1:0-2139 GCA_964539995.1 uncultured Planctomyces sp. | reverse complement strand
CAAACCCCGCCGGTAACCGTCAACACGATCAAACCGACTGCTTCGGCGGAGCCGACACCGGGAGCGAGCCTGGAAGACCCACAAGCGGTCATCACCAAGTTCCTCAACACGCCCACCAACGAGCGGAAAGACACCGACGTCTTGCGGCTCTGCAACTTGTCCTCCGGCACGGAGTCCATCAACAGCATGGACTTGAATTCTTCGCCGGTCACGGATGAAGGGATCAAGAATCTCGCCAAGCTCCAAAATCTGGAGACGATCAACTTCGCCAGCACTCGGATCACCGATGTTGGTTTCGCCGTCACGCAAGAATTGCCCAAGCTCCGCGCGTTGAATCTCACCAACTGCAACGTCACTGCGGCGATGCTGGAGACGCTCGGAAAGCTGGAGAATCTCGAAGAACTGTCGCTCGAACGGACTCAAGTTGGAGACACAGGACTGGCTGCGTTGGAAAACCTGAGCCAACTCAAGTCGCTGAATCTCACCGGCACACAGATCTCCGACAACGGCTTCAAACATCTGGACAAGATGAAGTCCCTGGAGATTCTGAAAATCAGCAACACCGGAGTCCGCGGCCAAGGCATGCAGTTCATCAAGCGCAAGAAGGGTGATGCTGGCTTGCGAGTTCTTGACGCTCAGCATTCGCAATTCGGGGCGTCCGGTTTGCAGTTCCTCCGCAACGTCGAGACGCTCGAAGAATTGGATGTCGCACAAGCGGACGTCAGCGACCGTGCATTGCTGGGGCTGAAGGGAGTCAACCACTTGAAAAAGATCAACCTCGGCTTCAATCAGGTCACCGACCAAGGCATCTCGGTGCTCAGCACGATGAAGGGGCTGGAGGAAGTCTATTTGCGAAACATCTCGATGGTTGGTGATTTCACGTTGACGAAGACTCTGTCCAAAAACAAAGACCTGCGTGTCTTGGACATCAACGGCACCAGTTGCACGATCAATGGGGTCACGAGCTTGAAAAAGCTGCTCCCGAACTGCGTAATTCGCTTCATGGGTTCCGAGCATTAGGAACCCCGCGAGCAAGCGTCGAAATGACAAGACTCGCTCTCTCTTTTCGGATGTAGCGTTCTAACGGCTTCTGTTCCCGCCTTACCTCCACTATGGAATTGAGACTCACCCACCATGATTTGCATCTCGGTTTCTCCGGAATCACGCACGCTGGCCAAGGTCGATCTGCTCAATGCGGCGGCTCGCTGTGACATCGTTGAGCTGGGCCTCGACCATCTCATCAAGGAACCGAACGTCGCCGAGTTGATGGAAGACATCCCCAAGCCGATCCTGCTCTCCTGCCGCAACAAAGAGCAAGGCGGAGCGTGGGAAGGGACCGAGCAGGAGCGCGTCACGCTCTTGAGGCAGGCGATCGTCGCCGGCCCGGCCTACATCGAACTGGATTTGGAAACCGCGAAGTCGATTCCGCGTTTTGGAAAAACCAAGCGTGTGATCAGCTACACCAGCTTGGAGCGGCCGCTTTCGACGAACATCGATTCCATCTTCGAGCAAGCCAAGAAGGTCAACGCCGACGTCGTGAAGTTCACTTGGCCGACACCAACACTCGAAGCGGCGTGGCCACTGCTGTCGGCGGTGTCGAAAAAGCGTGACATTCCCGTTGTCGGTTTGGGGCTGGGCCGCACCGGGCTGACATTTTCGTTACTGGGCCGGAAGTACGGCTCGCCGTGGATTTACGCTGCGCTCGAAAAAGGAATGGAAGCCTACGAGGGTCAAGCCACGGTGTTTGAACTCGATGAGACGTACGGCTGGCGCAGCATTGATGCGCAAACCCGATTACTTGCGGTTGCCGGTCTGGGAGCCGCTGAAGCCGCGACCGTGCGAACCATGAACAAGATGTTTGACAAGGTCAAACTCAACATGCGCTGTCTGCCAGTCGCGACCGAGAAGTTCGACAAGTTCAAGCAGATGCTCGACGCGCTCAAGATCAACGTGCTGGTCGCCGCTGGCTCAACCGCCGAGCACATGTTGCAGTTGGCCGAAAAGATGGAAGAGGTCACGCAGATGTCGCAGCACGGCGACTTGATGCTCAAGCAGAACGAAGTTTGGACCGCCTACAACAGCCTCTGGCGCAGCGCGGTCAAAGCTCTGGAAGCAGCGTTGGGCAAAGGAGAGGGCGAT
>CAZILR010001040.1:0-2139 GCA_964539995.1 uncultured Planctomyces sp. | reverse complement strand
TGCGTTCGCCGATCGAGCGGAATTCCTCGACGATGCAGACTTCGCCGAGGTGCCGATCGCGAAGCTCGTCAGCCGTGAACACGCCCGCGAACTCGCATCGCGGATTGACCTCAAACACACGCAACCGACAAAGAGCTACGGACGTTTCGTGCCGGTCAACGATTCGGGAACGACGCACTTCTCGGTGATCGACGCGGAGGGCAACGCCGTCGCTTGCACCGAAACCGTCAACACCGAGTACGGCAGTTGGATCGTCGAGCCGAAGTTTGGCATCCTGCTGAACAACGAGATGGACGATTTCGCCGCCGTCCCCGGCCAGCCGAATGCGTTCGGTTTGATTCAGAGTTCTGCGAACGCGATCGCACCGCGCAAGAAGCCGCTGTCGAGCATGACGCCGACGATCGTCGTCAAGGACGGTAAAGCCGTGTTTGCTCTCGGTGCCGCCGGCGGCCCACGAATCATCACGGCGACGACGCAAGTCTTGCTCAATTTGATCGACCGCAAACAATCGCCGGCCTCGGCGGTGCAGGCTCCGAGGTTGCATCATCAGTGGCTGCCAGACGTCCTCGATTTGGAACCGCGTCTGCACCGCGATCTGCTCGATCCGCTGACGGCGCTGGGCCACAAGACTCAAGAACGAAACGGCAACGCCGTCACGCAAGCGGTCTCACGCGGGACCGACGGCCTGCGAGCCGGCAGTGACTCCCGCAAAGGAGGCCAGCCCGCAGGCTGGTAGCGTGTGAACGCGGGGCCTGTCGCCCGACCCTTTGCGGGTCGGATGATTCGGACTCCTCGTGTGTTGTTCGCCAATTTCGAATCGACCGACCCACAAGGGGTCGGGCTACTACAGGTTGCCGAAGACGACAAATTCGCTCGCCCTGAAGTCCGGTCTACGATTCGCAATCGTCCGAGAGAACGTGATCGTCGCGATTGCTGCGAACGACACGCAACGAATGGTCCGCAAGGCTTCTCACAAGCCTTGCCGGATCGGCGGAGAGAGCCGTCGAACAGCGGCGAATCTGGCCGGTTCAGGCAAGTTTCTGTTGAATTCCGTTCGGCGGGAGGCGATAAGATTCAACATCGCCGTCGCGGTGCCTTCCCGTTTTCGGCCTCATCGCCTCTCGCAAAGGAATACGCGCATGTTCTCTCGTTGGCGTCCTTGGGCCTTGGTTGGAGCGCTGGCTGTCAGCTTGGTGGCTCCTGGAATTTCGGCGGACTCAAAGAAGGAGCCGAAGAAGAAAGTTGTTCCGGCGGTGAAGGTCGATGAGTCGCTCGATCACATCGACGTGTTCGAGGGGATCGAAAAAGGTGTGCTCGACGTGAAGATGATCCCCAAGGATGCGATGGGCGGCAACATGCTCATCGAGAACAAAGGGGACAAGCCGCTGAATGTTGACTTTCCGGCGGCCTTCGTCGGCAAACAGGTGCTGAAGCAGTTCGGCGGTGGCGGCGGCGGCTTCGGTGGCGGCCAAGGTGGCGGTGGCTTCGGTGGCGGCCAGCAAGGTGGCGGCGGTGGACAAGCACAAGGTGGCGGAGCTGGTGGTCAACAAGGGGGTGGTGGCGGCTTCGGCGGCGGTGGTGGTGCGCAAGGTGGTGGTGGCGGCGGCGGATTCTTCTCGGTGCCCAATGACCGCATCGTTCGTGTCACTTATCGTTCCGTCTGTCTCGAACACGGCAAGCCCGAACCGAATTCTGGGATGACGTATCGCATCAGCAAGGTCGAAGAGTTCAGCGAAAATCCGGCTCTGGAAGAGACCTTGATGATGGTCGCCAGCGGGCGGATTGATCCTCAAGCTGGTCAAGCCGCGACTTGGCACATCACCGACAAGATGAGTTGGGACCAGCTCGCGGCGAAGTCGATTCCACACATCGGCAAACAACCAACGCCCTATTTCTCTGCCGAGACCTTGGCTCGCGCACGGAACATCCACACGACTGCAGTGGCTCGCGTGAACGAACGCAATGAGAGGTCCGACAAGCCGGCTGTCACGTCGATCAAGAACGGTCGTGGTACGTCGGCGACGGTCAAACGCGACTGATTTTCGTGGGGCAGGTTTCCAACCTGCCATTCACAAGACATTCCAGACGGGCAGGTTGAAAACCTCACCCACGGGACTCGGCAAGGGACTCACATTCGTG
>CAZILR010001039.1:0-2145 GCA_964539995.1 uncultured Planctomyces sp. | reverse complement strand
AGCGTTTACGGAGCGAACACGAACAACCCGTTCTCGATCCACCACAACGTCGATCACCCCATCAGCCTGTACGCGGCGACAAAGAAGGCCAACGAACTGATGGCTCACACCTACAGCCACCTGTTCGCTCTGCCGACGACCGGCCTGCGGTTCTTCACCGTCTATGGCCCCTGGGGGCGACCCGACATGGCTCTGTTCCTGTTCACGAAAGCGATCCTCTCCGGCAAGCCGATCGACGTCTTCAACAACGGCCAGATGCGCCGCGACTTCACCTTCGTCGATGACATTGTCGAGGGAATCGTTCGAGTCGCCGACAACATTCCCATCGGCAACCCGAATTGGAGCGGCGATCATCCCGATCCCGCGACCAGCAAGGCTCCGTACAAGGTCTACAACATCGGCAACAACCAACCGGTTGAGCTGCTGTACCTGATCGAGACGCTCGAAAAATGTCTCGGCAAGAAGGCCGAGAAGAATTTCCTCCCGATGCAGCCGGGCGACGTGCCGGCGACGTATGCCGACGTGGATGACCTGATCCGCGACGTCGGCTTCAAACCAGCGACGCCGATTGAGACGGGCGTCGCGCGATTCGTCGAGTGGTACCGCTCCTACCACAACAGTTGACGCCGTCGATACCCCTCTCCCCTTGGGAGAGGGTGGCCGAAGGCCGGGTGAGGGATCCGATCAACGGTTGACTCCCAATTCATCATCGACTCAACGCAAGGCGTACTATGCCCGGCCAACCCAAGGACCACGACCTCCAAACGCATCGCGCACGAGACCTGCGCAAGAACTCCAGCTACCCCGAACGCCGACTCTGGAGCATTCTTCGCGACAGCCACCTCGCGAACCTTAAATTCCGCCGCCAAGTTCCCATCGGCCAGTACATCGTCGATTTCCTCTGCATTGAGCACCGGCTGATCGTGGAACTTGATGGCGACAGTCACAATGAGCGTGGTGAGTACGACCTTCGTCGGCAGACCATTCTGGAGACGAACGGCTATCGAGTGCTGCGAATTTCCAACGACGATGTATTGCATCATCTGGATAACGTCGGCGATGCGATCTTGAAGGCGTGTGGAATGCCGTTGACGTAGGAGAGTCAATCGACTTTGTTTGCCGCACCCCGCCGTAGGCCCCCCCCAACCCAAGGGAGAGGGGGTGATAGGAACGCTTCTTGGAGCATTCGTTATGGCGATTCGCAAAGGCATCATCCTCGCCGGAGGTTCCGGCACTCGGCTGTATCCGGCGACGCAGGTCATCAGCAAGCAGTTGCTGCCGGTGTTCGACAAGCCGATGGTCTATTACCCGCTGGCCACGCAGATGCTGGCCGGGCTGAGACACATCCTGGTCATCAGCACGCCGCACGACTTGCCGCTGTATCGCAAGCTGTTGCAGGACGGCTCGCAGTGGGGCATGACGTTCGAGTACGCCGAGCAGCCGAACCCCGGCGGCTTGTCGCAAGCGTTCTTGATCGGCGAAGAGTTTCTCGCGGGTGATCCGGCGTGCCTGATTCTCGGCGACAACATTTTTTACGGGCATCAGCTTTCACAGCAGTTGCAGCATGCGGCCGAGCGAGACACCGGTGCTACGGTCTTCGCGTACCACGTCCGCGATCCTGAGCGGTATGGCGTCGTCGAATTGGACTCGACCGGCAAAGCCATCACGATCGAAGAGAAGCCGAAGCAGCCGAAGTCGAACTTCGCCGTCACCGGCTTGTACTTCTACGACCGCCACGTCTGCGAGTACGCCAAAAAACTAAAACCCTCGCCGCGCGGTGAGCTGGAAATCACCGACCTCAACCGCGTGTACCTCGAACGGGGCGAACTGCAAGTCGAGACGTTTGGCCGCGGTTCGGCGTGGCTCGACACGGGAACTCACGAGTCGCTGATCGAGGCCAGTACGTTCGTCAGTGTCTTAGAGACGAGACAAGGTTTGAAAATCGCCTGCCCGGAAGAAATCGCTTGGCGCATGAAGTGGATCGACGACGCGCAGGTCCGCAAGCTGGCCGAGCCGATGAAGAACAACAGCTATGGCCGCTACTTGCTGGACCTCGTGGCGCGGGGTGAGTGAATCGCATGAAGGTCATCGTCGGCTTGGGCAATCCCGGAGATCGTTACGCGCGGACTCGGCACAATGTCGGGT
>CAZILR010001038.1:0-2146 GCA_964539995.1 uncultured Planctomyces sp. | reverse complement strand
GCGAGAATTTGCGACCTCGCCACGCTCGATCCAGCGGTAACCTTTGAGGAGTCGGCCCTGGAAATAATGTGGAGCGGTCACCTGCGTGAGTGTCTTGCCCCGCCGCTTCGGTTCCTCGGCGCGAAACTTAGAGTTGCCCCATGTCACCACGATCGCGCGAGGTTTGGTGGTTTTGACGGACGCTCCCTTCGTGTTCGCCATTCCCGGTTCGACGGATTTCACGGCGGATGTTCGCGGCAGCTCGGAGAGGATTGCTTCCAGATCTCTTGCCTCTCGTAATGCGACATCGCGCCACAGACTCCGCAAGAAGAACCGCAAACGTGCGGGAGAAGTCTCTTCGGTCGTCAACCAGCATTCGTCGGGCGGAGTTTCCAAAACGAGTTGACGGCGAAACGCCAGCAGTTCGCGCTCATCATCGGCCAGATGCGGACGCGAGAAAATTCCGTGCGTCGCATCGATCAGAATTAACAGCGCGGCGCAAGACAACAACATCCGGCGGCTGTGAGGTTCGGAGTTCGCGAGTCTGCGGATCACGAGCACCCCGGCCGCGACGACGATGGCTCCGATCAACAGACTCATCACGAACCAGGATTCCGTGAACGAATTGGAGAGTCGCGCCGTCCACTGCGGCGCGAAGACAACTCCCAGCGTCGCGAGCGTCACCGTCACGACAGTCCCCAAGCTAAACTCGCGTCGCAGCACCGCGTCCAAACCGCAAGCCGCAAACAGCAGCAGCGGCAACAACAGGAACCCCGACCAAGTGAACGAGTTCACCCAATTGCCGTGATGCACAGGCCAAGTGACCCACCAGCTCAACCCCGCGACGGCGAACCAACCTACAAGCAACGACGCCCCTTCGTGCCCCATGTCGCCTCGGTGAGACATTCGGCTGCGAGTCACTTGCACGATTCCCAGCACGACGAATCCCAGCCAGGCACCCAACATCTGCACCAACGCTTGTGCGGCTTCGGCCGCGCGTGATTCGACAGGCCAAAGTCTTCGGAACCAGAAAGAACTCCCGGCGTCATTTGGCCAATGAATTCGTTCCGAAAACGTAGCCTGCCATCCCGCCACAATGGCGACGGCAATCGTCGCGACCAAGAGGAGACTCACCACGGCGAGCACCAAATTCGTGAGCCGCTGGCGAAGGACACGTTTCAAGGTGGTTTGCGTCGAGGGGGCTTTTTTCAAAAAAAAGATCGACAAAAAACTGGCCACGAACAGCACACCCAGTCCGGCCAAGGCCAGTTCGCCGCCGGACAACCAACACGCGGCGAGTGCCACGCCGCTCGCCGCCAGAGGCCATGACAGCAACGACTCTTTAGCGGTTTGATGAGCAAGCACCGCTCGGAACGACACCACCGCAAATGCCAACGGGAGCGCGACGGGAGGCAAGGATTCGCTCAGTGCCAGAAACTCTCGATGACCGCATGCCAAACAGACCGTCAGCAACGCGAACCGACTTCCGCCAATTTTCTTCGCCAGGCAGCCCAGACATAGCAGCAGCAACGTGGAACTCAGATACGACACCAATAACAGGCGGCTTTCCGGCGACAACAGATCGACTTGAAGCCCCACGGCCGTCAGCAACGTCGCCAAGGGAAACGCGGGAGCCGAATTCTTCGCCGTCTCACGCGAGGCGGTGACAAACCAATCCAGTGGCTGCTCGCCAGCCGCGACCTCGTAGGCCAATAAGCCTTGGCGACAGGTCGCCTCATCCAGCGAGCGATTCCAAAAACCCAGCAAACCGGGCAAGAACGCCAGCAGAATCACGAGTGGTTGCACAACCGAAGGGCGACGAGCCGCCGGCAACAATTCTCTCACCGGCTCGCGAACAAGCTCCATCAGCCGCGCATCGTTGACGACTTCCACCGACAGCCTCCATCAGACACTTGTGACGGACATCATTCGTCAGCTCGCGTCCGCTGTTTTTTGCGATCGCTTCCAGGCGATGATGTCCTCCAGGATCGCTTCCAGTCCCAACTGCGGCACCGTTCCGATGGTCCGCTTGAGGCGAGGGATTAAGTTGGTGCCCATCCTTCCAGCGCTCGACCCACGATAATCAGGTGAGCCCATGTCAGCGAAAGATGTTCTGAGCAGGGAAGAGCTGGCTGCAGTGATGCAGCGTTCCAACCTGCGAGGCGCG
>CAZILR010001037.1:0-2148 GCA_964539995.1 uncultured Planctomyces sp. | reverse complement strand
GCACGTCATCCAGGTACTCGCGAGTCGGGCCAGCAGTGATCAGGATTCGCATGAGAGGAAAGCTTTCATCGTGTTCCAAATTCGTTTCACCACAACCGCACGACACCGTACACGAGAAACTTCGGCACGACAAACTTCATTCGATTGCCGCTGACCTCGACGGCGATCTTGATCGGATCGGATTGCTCCGGAGTAAGAAACTCCGCCGACGTCAGCGTGACGCCGTTCGGCAAACGCAAATCGACGCGGACCTCTTCCACGGGAATCGGTTTTTCGTCCTGAATACCCCGGCCGGCGCTGTGCTTTTCAGCCGGCTCAGTGCGGTTGTAGTTGACCAGATGCAGCGCGAGTTCGTTACGTTGCGGATGCTTCGACAGCGATGCCCGCACGGTTTTCGGAGCGTCGATGCGACTGCGATCGGTCAGCAAATCCGGCAGCGGAGACTCCGCATCTGCGGTGACAACTTGCCGATAGTGGCTGGTGAGTTCCGGCCCCATCGCTTCATCCGAGCGAATATCGAACAGCACATGCTCGTCGAGCAATCGTCCGCCGACCTCGCGGAAGCGGGCGAGCGGCCGGAGGTCGCCATTGTGAACCGCTCGGCGTGGGAACAGCAGCAGGCTCTCGTGTTGCGGCTGATGCCAGCGGAAGAGGTCATCATGCCGCTTGAGAAATTGGTAGTACTTCACGATCTCGGCGCGAGCCTCCGGGTCTTTGAACCGCGTGTAGAAACCCATCGGTGCTCCGCCATTGGCGGCAAGTTCCGAGATCGCCACTCGCGTGCGCGTGCTCTCGTACTTACCGAGCGTGAACGGCTTGTTGCCGAACATGCCGCGAATGTACCTCGCTTGCAGCGCCCCTTCGCCCAGCATGCCCTCGGCCAAGTCGGTGTAGTGCGCCGCGCCGCCGGTGCTGTACCACAAGTAGCTTTCGTCACGGCCCCACTGCTCGGCCGGGAGCAAACAACGCTCGTCGCCGTTGACCTGGTTGAAGTTGCCCAGGTGATTCCACTGCCCGACGAGCAGGTCGGGCTTCAGCGAGCGGCCGTACTTCACGAAGACCTCGTCGAACGCCTGCTTGTTCGCGACTTGCGAAAACCGCAGCATCTCGCGACGCAGCGGTGTCGATTCCTCAGGCTTGTGCCAACTGACAATCTCCGTGAAGCGGTGCGACTTCAAATCGGTGATCTGAAATTTGGCATTCAACTCCTCGGTCGTGAATCGCTCGGCCAGATACTTCTTGAACTCCGTGACGCAGTGCGGGCAGAGGCAGTTGTGGCGGTAGAAATAATTGATCATGAAGCCATCGCAGCCTAGCTCGATGCCGTGCTTGGTCCAGGCTTTCAAGATGGTCCGCCAGTGCGGATTGTTGAGGCACGCCCAGTACTCTTTCATGCCGCCGATGTTGTACGAGTTGTTGACGATCGGCTTTCCCTCGGCATCGATTTCCAGCAACTCCATCGGATCGGCGACCGGCTTCGGGCCAAGCCACTCTTCGTTCCACAGTTCGCGGTAGAACTTGAAGAACCCGCGCGGCCCGCCCGGTTCCGCAGGCTTCTTTTTCGTTTCCGGAATGGACGGGCTATCGGGATCTCCGACGAGAAACTTCACATTGATGTGCCCGACGACTTTGATGCCGCGCTGATGGATCTCGTGGTTGAGATTCTTGAGCCACTCGCGGTTCTCACCAAACCCCACAAGCGGAAAGTGAGCGGGATAGCCCTTGCCGTGCGGTGTGTGCGCGAGACTCCAAAAGTGAGCACCGTAGAAACCGACCTGTGCAATATCCGGCTTCGCGTCCGTGAGGAACGGCAAGTAATCAGGATCGGCGTACTCGGCCCAATGAGCCACCAACGTCGAGAACTCGCGCGGCTTCGCCGGCTCAGTCTGAGCGAATGCCACCGGCAGCCACGTCAACACGATCGCCACAACCAATGAACTGGCCTTCATCGCAAGCCCTTCGCAACAGGAGGAGACGACCGCACTCGGTCGCGGGACAAGGCGATGATTTCAGTCGGTCTAGGGGCAAAGCTTCAAGTGTCAGCCCCTTCGCGGGGAAACCGTAGGGTGGGTCGGGGGATCGAGACCCCCCCCAAGAGAGAATGTGCAGCGGTTATTGTTGGTCTCCATGACTAGACCCACCCAACAA
>CAZILR010001036.1:961-2151 GCA_964539995.1 uncultured Planctomyces sp. | reverse complement strand
TGGGGTTTCGTGCTCGGCTCGTTCAAGTGGGTGTACGCGGCGCTCAGCCCGATCGGCGGGTACGTTGCGGATCGAATCAGCCGGCGACATGTGATCGCGGCCAGTTTGTTTATCTGGTCCGCCGTGACGTGGGCGACCGGGCAGGTCGAGACGTTTCAGCAGCTCGTCATCGCACGAGCGGTCATGGGAATCAGTGAAGCATTTTACATTCCCGCCGCGCTGGCGTTGATCACCGACTTTCACGTCGGTGAGACTCGTTCGCGAGCGGTCGGGCTGCATCAGACCGGCATCTACGCTGGGATCATCGTCGGTGGGTTCTCTGGGTTCGTCGCGGATGCTCCCGACTTTGGCTGGCGTTGGGCGTTCAAGGCCTGCGGAGTGATCGGAGTCGTCTACGCTCTGCCGCTGTTCGCGCTGCTGCGGAATCCTCCGCGAGCGAACGTGGTCAACAATCAGCCCGCTCCGCACACGGCGATTCGCGAGTTGTTCAGCAACGTCGGATTTGTGTTGCTCGTGCTGTACTTCACGCTGCCCGCACTGGCGGGCTGGGTCGTGAAGGACTGGATGCCGGACATCCTGAAAGAGAAATTCGGACTCGGCCAGGGGATGGCCGGGGTGTCTGCCGTCTTGTACGTCCAAGCGGCGTCGCTGGTTGGAGTGGCGATCGGCGGCTGCCTGGCCGATCTCTGGATGCGACGCTCGATTCGGGGACGCATCTTCGTCAGCGCGATTGGCATGTCGTTCTTTCTGCCGGCGCTGTTCGGTGTCGGCAACGCGGGGACTCTGAGCGTGGCGATTGGCTTCCTGATGCTGTTCGGGCTTGGCTGGGGATTTTTTGATTGCAACAACATGCCGATCCTCTGCCAGCTCGTGCGGCCGGAACTGCGAGCAACCGGCTACGGATTCATGAACCTCGTCAGCATCAGTTGCGGAGGCTTCGCCGACTGGGGCTTCGGAGCCTTGCGAGATCGCGGCGTGCCGCTCAATGTGATCTTCGGAGTGTTCGCCGGAGTCGCACTGTTGTCGGTCGTGATCGTGTTGTTGATCCGTCCGGTTGAGATGCTCCGCGATCGCACAAACTAACCCGAAGCGGCCGCCAGGGCGGGCGCGCCAAAACGCGCCGAAAAAAAAAAAGGTGGAGCGGTA
This sequence comes from uncultured Planctomyces sp., assembly GCA_964539995.1. GTDB lineage: Bacteria > Planctomycetota > Planctomycetia > Planctomycetales > Planctomycetaceae > SXKJ01. The sequence continues at coordinate 1,005 of CAZILR010001036.1, read as the reverse complement.
GCCCACCCGGGCGCGTCGGGGGAATATAGGTCGTCCGGTGTGTT
>CAZILR010001036.1:0-951 GCA_964539995.1 uncultured Planctomyces sp. | reverse complement strand
GCGCCAGCGAGGGGGTGCGCCCCACCCCCTCCCTAAATCATCGGGGGGGGCGGTGCCCCCCGCGGGCCCGCTTCGGGTTAATCTGGCTCGTCCGGTTTGTTCACGGTTCACTATCGCCAAGGAAGCGTCCATGAAATTGCTGCTGGCATCAATCATCTCTGTCGTCTGTTTGTCGATGTCCTCCCCGGTTGCTGCACAAAATCCGTCGCCTACGCCAGCAGGCGTGCTCAAGTCGGAGTTCATCTACGAGACCGCTCCGTTTCCGAGCTGTCACGCTTCGACGATCGCAGAGACGACCAAAGGGACGCTCGTCACCGCGTGGTTCGGAGGGAAATACGAAAAGCATCCCGAAGTCGGCGTGTGGGTCTCGCGGCAGATCGAGGGTCGCTGGAGCGTACCCGTCGAGGTCGCCAACGGTGTGCAGTACGCGAAGCCGGATGGCTCGGTGCATCGGCATCCCTGTTGGAATCCGGTGCTGTTCCAGCCGAAGAGCGGGCCGTTGCTGCTCTTCTACAAAGTTGGTCCCAGTCCCAGCACTTGGTGGGGCATGTTGATGACCAGCGACGATGACGGAGCGACGTGGTCAACGCCGCACCGACTGCCGGAACACATTGACGGTCCCGTGAAGAACAAACCGGTGCAACTTCCGAACGGCGATTTGCTGTGCGGTTCCAGCACGGAACACGATGGCTGGCGAGTTCACTTCGAGCGGACCAGCGACCTCGGCCGAACGTGGCAGCGAACGGGGCCGGTCAACGACGGCCAAGAGTTTGACGCGATTCAGCCGAGCATCCTGTTTCTCGGTGGCGAAAAGTTGCTGGCCGTTGGACGGACGAAGCAAGGCAAGGCCTTTCAAGTTGCCTCTGACGATCTGGGCCGCACCTGGGGACCGCTGACGGCAACCTCGTTGCCGAATCCCAACGCGGGGACGGATGCGGTCACTCTCAAAGA
>CAZILR010001035.1:0-2153 GCA_964539995.1 uncultured Planctomyces sp. | reverse complement strand
AGCGGCTGAAGGACTTGCAGGGCGTCACCATCGTGCTCGACCTGAACTGCGGCAAACTGGGTTCAATGCAGTATCACCCCGATGCCGGCTGGTTGAAGGCGAACGGATTCCCAACCGACCTGGCGAAGTGCGTCCATCTGCCGCGAGCGGCCGACGTGGTGACGCGGCGCAACATCAACGAGCAACCGTGGGTGATCCTGCACGAACTGGCTCACGCCTTCCACGATCAAAAGCTGAGCTTCGAGGAACCGTGCATCAAAGCCGCTCACGAGAAATTCAAAGCCAGCGGCCACGGCGACGCGACTCTGCTCTACAACGGCAAACGTGTGAAACACTACGCCCTGACCAACCAGATGGAGTTCTTCGCCGAGATGACCGAGTCGTTCTTCGGCGTCAACGACTTCTTCCCCTTCAACCGCGCCGAGCTACAAGAAGCCGAGCCTGAACTGTTCCAACTCCTCACGGAGATTTGGATTTCCTCGGAGAAGCGAACACCGTCCAAATCGACCCAAGAATAGGCCGATGTCGCGCACCGATCATCCTGCGGGAAACGATTGATCGCATCCCAATGTGCATTGGAGGCGTCGTTGACCACGCATCGCTCCGGCACGACGCCAAACCTTGTCACTCGGCCTCACAGAGGTTGAAACATCGCTCGCTGCTTGAACCCTGATTGTTCGCACCGATACGCTACTTGCCCGCGCTCCGCTCGAATGCCACCGCAACACCGAGGCTCACCATGAACGATCGCAATGCTCTGCGCAAGCGTCTCGAACAGGACAAAATTGAGTTCCTCCTCGTTCAATTCGTGGACGTTCACGGAGCCGCCAAGGGCAAGATGGTTCCAGTATCGTGCCTTGATGACGCGCTGGATGTCGGAGCGGGATTCGCCGGCGCGGCGATGTGGGGCATCGGACAAGGTCCGCATGGGCACGACGTGATGGCTCGGATTGATCCGACGACCTGCACACCGCTCGCGTGGATGCCGAATACGGCTCGGTTCGCCTCGAATCTGTTTGTGGATAATCAGCCGCATCCGTTTTGCTCGCGGACCAACTTGCAGCGCGTGTTGAACGAAGCCAAGGCGAAAGGTTTTGTTTTTAACGTCGGCATGGAGCCAGAGCATTTTCTCGTGACGCGCAATTGCGACGGTTCGATCCAACCTTGGGATCCTGCGAGAGTCGATACGCTCGCGAAGCCGTGCTACGACTATCGCTCGATGTCGGCCGCGATGGGCTATCTGCAGGACGTGACGACGGCGCTCAATCAGCTCGGCTGGGGGGCGTACCAAGTCGATCACGAGGACGCGAACGGGCAGTACGAAGTCAATTTCAACTATGCCGACGCGCTCGTCACCGCCGACCGAGTCACCTTCTTCCGCATGTTGAGCACCGAGATCGCCAAAAAGTACGGAGCGATCGTCACGCACATGCCCAAGCCATTCTCCGACCGCACCGGCAGCGGCCTGCACGTCCATTTTCATCTGGCCGATGCGGAGTCAGGCAAGAATGTTTGTCTCGATCTCGCCGACCCGCGCGGCCTCGGCTTGTCGAAGCTGGCGTATCACTTCCTCGGCGGAGTCATTCAGCACGCACGGGCCATCTGCGCGGTCACCAGCCCGACGGTCAACTGCTACAAACGGCTGCAAGTCGGAGCGGGCTTGATGTCTAGCCGCTCGGGTTTCAATTGGACTCCGGCGTTCGCCAGCTACGGCGACAACAACCGCACGCAAATGATCCGAGTCGCCGGCCCCGGCCACTGCGAAGACCGCACCGTCTCGGCCGGTTGCAATCCGTACTTGGCACTGGCCGCGTTCCTGGCCGCCGGGTTGGACGGCATCGAAAACAAACTCGAACCGGGCGAACCGAACCTCGGCAACCTGTATCAACGCACGCTCGCCGACATCCACGACTCCGGCATCAAGCTGCTCCCGCAATCGCTCAACGAGGCGGTCGAAGAACTCCGCAACGATGCCGTGGTGAAGTCAGCGCTGGGAGTGATCGCCGACGACTTCATCGACCTGAAGTCTCGCGAATGGCAGAGCTATCACAAGCAAGTGTCGGCGTGGGAAGTGGAGCAGTATTTGACGTCGTTGTGAAATGACGAATGACGAAGTACCCAATGACGAAAGAATGACGAAGCTCGAATGACGA
>CAZILR010001034.1:0-2156 GCA_964539995.1 uncultured Planctomyces sp. | reverse complement strand
ATCGCGAAGCGGATGCGCGGCTTGAAGAAGTGGACCATCGGCAAAGTGCTCGGCACTCCCGACAATCAGCCGTCGCCGTACTACTACGTCGCTGAGCTTTACATGGAGAGCCGCGAAGAATTCGAAACGCTGCTCGCGTCCCCCGAAGGGCAGGCCGCCGTCGCTGATGTCCCCAACTACGCGACTGGCGGGGTGACGTTTCTGTATTCCGAAGTCGAGGACGTCGTGTGACGTTGATCCAATGTAGGTTGATCATGAGTTTTCGTCTTGGCTTCTGCCTCATGCTGTGGCTCACCGTCTGCGGGACGGCCCATGCCGATGTCGTGCTGGTGCGCGATGCGGCGGGCCTCAAGGCCGCACTGCCAACGCTCACGGCCGGGACGATTCTTCGCATCGCGTCTGGCGAGTATCCGGGTGGTCATGCCGTCAAAGATGTGGCGAATCTGACCATCGAAGCCGCCGATCTCGACAAGACTCCGCACTTCAAAGGGGGCAGCTATGCCTGGCATTTCTCGAATTGTTCCGGTTTGAAACTGCGGCACCTGCGAGTCAGCGGTCAGAGTCGCAACGGCATCAATATCGACGACGGCGGACGCGACGATCGTCCGACGAAAGACGTGACGTTGGAGCATCTCGACATTCGCGACATCGGACCGAAGGGAAATTTTGATGGCCTCAAGTGCTCGGGGCTGGAGGACGTGACGGTCCGCGACTGCACGATTGAAGGCTGGGGCGGGCAGGCGATTGATTTCGTGGGCTGCCATCGTGTCGTGGTCTCCGAGTGCCGATTCACCGGCAAGCCGAGTCACTCACAGGCCAGCGGAGTGCAGTGCAAAGGTGGCAGCGAAGACGTGACGATTGAGAACTGCCGCTTCGTCAACGCCGGCCAACGCCCGATCAACGCGGGCGGTTCGACCGGGCTGGCGTACTTCCGACCAGCCGGTGCGAAGTACGAGGCTCGGCGGATCGTCATCCGGAAGAATGAGATTTCAGGATCGCTGTGTGCCTGCGCCTTCACCGGCGTCGATGGCGCGGAGTTCACCGGCAACACGATCCTCTTCCCAGAGAAGTGGGTGTTCCGAATTCTCCAAGAGACGACGGACGACGGCTTCGTCCCGTGCCGCAACGTGCTCATCGAGAACAACGCGATCGTCTTCCGCCGGTCGCAGGTTTCCGTGGAGGTCAATATCGGAGCCAAGACCGCGCCGGAGACGTTTCGATTCGCCAAGAATCGCTGGTTCGCCGAAGACCGCCCGGATCGCTCACGACCCCAGTTGCCGACTGAAGAAAAAGTGGGCAACTACGGCCGCGATCCGCGAGTCAAGAAATGAAACGCGCTTCAAGGGAGCAGAGTCAGCGTCACGCGGCGGACGTCCATGACCGACTGGCCGGGGATTTCCGCCGCGCGCAGAATGAGTGGAGCTTGTCCTTTCTCCAGCGTGATCTCGCCGAGTTTCAGCGGGCGGAATTCTTTCATCGACGATTCGCCGTGCGGGCGCGGTAGCGTGTCCTGGTTCGTGTAGAGCGGTGGGTTCCATCCGGGGGAGACTCGGCCAGCGAGGCGACTGTCGCGATAACTCAGTTCAATCAGGGAGCCGACATCCGCTTCCGGGCAGGTGTAGTCGATGACCACTTCGTAGCGGCCGGTCGTGTGAACATCGAGTAGCCAAACCATGCGGTCCTCTTTCGAGGTCCAGTTCACAAAGTACGAACAGTTCGGCGCGGCGCTGCTGCGACGGACGCCGCCGCGCGGTTCACCATCGCGAGCGGGCAGCATTGTGATCGGAAATTCGCGATAGCCGACGGGGATCGGACGGGGATCGACGGCGTTGCCTCCCGCCGCTTTGTTCTGACCCTGATCCTTGGTCTTCGCGACCGCTGTCGCAGGACGAGCATCGCTGAACACGTCCTGCCGCCAGGTGATTACGGCCGTCTTCAGTCGCGAGGCGATCTCCGGTTCGCGATCGCTGATCGGCTTGGTCTGCCCCGGATCGGCGAGCATGTCGAAGAGCTGTCCCTGATCGTCAAGCCGATGCTGTTGAGTCCGCACACTGATTCGTCCGGCCCAGGTCGAGAAGATCATCCGGTCGGTCCAGTCTGTCGGTTGCTTGAGCAGCAGCGGCGACAGATCGCGACCGTCGAGCGGCTTGTCGCCG
>CAZILR010001033.1:0-2160 GCA_964539995.1 uncultured Planctomyces sp. | reverse complement strand
GGCGCCGGTCATCGCGCCCGCGGGAGTGAACACGACGCCGAGCAGGTTCGCCTCGGATTCGTGGCGGATGTGCAGCCGGCTCTCGAACCCACCGAGCCCGGCGACGGTCAGCCCGCGGAGTTTCTCGTTGTGGTGGACCACGCCGCCGTCCGCCCGCAGCTCGACCTCGCAGTTCACGCCGTTGCCGCCGAGGTACATCAAGCGGCCACCCTCGTGGAAAACCCACTGCTTGACTCGATCGTACATCGTCCGCGACCAGTACTCCGGGTGCGTGCTGATGATGAGCACTTTGTACTGCGACAGGTCGAGCACTCCGTCGTGAAGCTGCGTCTCGGAGTAGAAGTCGTACGCGAAACCTTCACGCTCCAGCCAACCGAGCAATCGCCACTCGGCCGGCGCGATATGACACGCGGCGCGACCTTCGATCGGATCGGTGATTTGTTCGGCGAGGGCAATGTCGTTGATCGGCTCGGGCCGCTCGAAGCTGAGCGGCGCGTAAGACGGCCAGCCCCACGTTTGAAACTTCGGGTCGATGTACCGAGCAATCTCCTGCCGCGAATTGACAACCGGCACTTCCGGCAGCGCGTTCGCGTGGATGTAGTTGCTGCGGCCTCCGAAATTGTTGTAGCAGTTCCAGGTGATGTTCGACGCGAGCACCGCCACCGGTGCGGTCGGCTTCGCGGGAGCGACGACCCACGGGAACGCGAACGCTTTGCCTGATGCCGTGCTGGCGTGGAAATAGTACAGGCCCGATTTCTCTGGAGCCGTCACGAACTGCTTGTGAGCGGGACTGGCGTAGCCGACTCTGTTCCACTCAACGCCGGTCTGCGTGTAGTCACCGTCAGGCGTGACCTGCATCATGGCTCGTGGGCCATGCTCGTCGTGCCAGCCAAGGCCGCAGACGCGCTCTTTCGTCCAGCCGTAGCGCCAAAGTTCGAGATGAAAGCACTCGGTCGAGTGAACTCGGAATTCCGATTCCTCGCCGGATCGCACGCACTTCGGCCAGGCGTAGCCCAGCAGTCCATCGGCCAGCAGCCGAAAGTGATGCGGCTGCGACGTCGGCAAGGTCAGTCGCACTCGCTTGCCACCGAAGCCAGATTTTTGCAGCGTCACGAGGTACTCGCCCGCCGGCAGGTCGAGCTGCACCGAGCCGCTGGCCCGCGAGTGTGTCTCCCACGACTGGCCTTGCTCGTTGACGAATTCGAGCGAGACGTCTGACAAAGCGACGTATCGCTCGTCACTCACGAAACCGATCCGCATGGTGTGAAGCTCCGGATTTTCTTTGTTTAACCGCACGCCGCAGGCACGCGCGTTGTCTTCGCGCGTGCCTGCGGCGTGCGGTTAAACGACTTGAACTGGACGTTTGGAAAAGAATAACGGCTTTCAGCCATCGGCTCACGGCTGTCGGCCGGGAGGCGGTGCGAACTCGTGTTGCCGGGTTTTGGGGCCTTTGGTAAAAGCCGCGACCTTTTGGAAAAGGAGTCACCGCATGGACGCGCCTAAATTCCTTGCCGCACTGCACGAGTTGTTCGATGTCAGCGCCGGCACGATTCAGCAGGACTCGGTTCTGCAAGACATTTCCGGCTGGAGTTCGATGACGTTCATCGGACTGATCGCGATGCTCGACGAAGATTTCGGCGTGCGAATCGCACCCGGCACGATCCTGCGTTGCCACACGGTCGAAGATTTGATGGACGAAGTTGCCTCCGAACTAAAGCCCGCGAAGATGGCGGCTTGAGCGGTTGAGCGGCTATCCTGTTCCACGTCAAAACCCTCGTGAGCGGTTCCGCGTGGCGAGGTTGATTCCCGTCGAGAAACGAGATCCATGCAGGCGATCCTCAAGGCCATCGAGTACTACCTTCCGCCGCGGGTGCTGGACAACCCGCAGTTGTGCGAGGTCGCGCCCAATTGGTCGCCGCAAAAAATCCAAAGCAAGACCGGCATTCAGGAACGACGCATCTCGGAAGAGGAAGAGTTGTCGTCGGACCTCGCCGTCAAAGCGGTCACGCGGCTGTTTGAATCGGGAGCCTGTAAGCCCGAAGAGATCGACTACCTGATGCTCTGCACGCAGTCGCCGGATTATTTCCTGCCGACGACCGCGTGCCTGCTGCAAAATCGACTCGGCTTGCCGACCAGTTGCGGAGAGCTCGATTTCAATCT
>CAZILR010001032.1:0-2163 GCA_964539995.1 uncultured Planctomyces sp. | reverse complement strand
CAAACGATGGGCAACACTGGCGGAGGATTGCCGCACGGCCAAGACAGCGGGTTCCTCGGCAAGGCTCACGCGCCGTTCTTTCTCAATGCCGATCCGTCGAAGGAAGATTTCCGCGTGCCCGACTTACTGCCGCCGAAGCAGATTGGCGAAGTGCGGCTCGATCGCCGCCGGAAGTTGCGCGAGGTCGTCGATACCACTGTCAACAACTTCGAGAAGAGCGAAAATGCCAAGCTCGTGGACAGCAGCTTTGAGGCCGCGTTCCGCATGGTCACCAGCGAGCAAGCTCGTGCGGCGTTCGATTTGACTCGCGAACCAAAAGCGGTTCGCGAGAAGTACGGCATGAGCCGTTTCGGACAAAGTTGTCTGCTGTCTCGACGGTTGATCGAAGCCGGAGTGCGGTTTGTCACCGTCAACACGTTCTTGACCGTCTTCGACGAGATCACCTGGGACATCCACGGCACGAAGCCGTTCACGTCGATCGAAGGGATGCGCGACATCGTGGCCCCGATGTACGACCAAGGCTACGCGGCGCTGATTGAAGACCTCGAAGAGCGTGGGATGCTCGACAACACGATGGTCTGCAACCTCGCCGAGTTCGGCCGCACGCCGCGCGTCAATCCGGCCGGCGGTCGCGATCACTGGCCGCAATGCTGGTCCATGTACTTCGCGGGCGGCGGAGTTCAAGGCGGCCGAGTCATCGGCAAGAGCGATCCGATTGGCGGCTATCCGGCCGAGCGTCCGGTCAATCCCGCCGAAGTTGTTGCGACGATTTATCACAGTCTCGGCTTCAACCTGGAAGCACATCTCCCCGGCCCGGCCGGTCGCCCGTTCCCGTTGGTCGATTTCGGGACAAAGCCGATCACCGAGTTGTTTGCGTAGCTCGACAACATGGAAATCCTACTCTTCGAGGTCGGTGGCCAGTGTCAGGCGTTGGCGTCGCGCGATGTTCGAGAAGTGTTGCCGGCAGTGACGGTGACGCCGATGGTCGGGGCGGCACGCTTTGTCGAGGGCGTGGTCAACTTGCGCGGGAGTGTCTTGCCGGTGGTGGATGCGCGAGCCTGGTTGGGCTTGCCGACTCGACCTGCTGAACCGAGCGATCACTTGATTGTGGTCCGTGTGGAAGAGCGATCCGCAATGCTGCGAGTGGATCGAGCGATGGAGTTGGTGACGCTCGCGAGCGGTGATTTCGATGCCGTGACGCGCATTGTGAAGCTCGCGGATGGACCAGTGCGGGTTCACGAGGTCGAGGCGTTGCTGTCGCAGGTTGCGATCGGATCGAAGTGAGAGGCAGAGGAGCACACCGATGCCGGAATCTCACTGGTCAGAGACGGGATTGGCGGACATCGCGAACATCGTGGCTGCTCGTGCGGGACTGACGTTCGGGCCGACTCGGTTTGAGAGCGCGGAGAACGGCATCCGACGAGCGATGTCGCGGGCTGGGCTGGCGGATTTCGCACGCTATCGACAACTGTTGGAAAGTGACTCGCGTGTCTTTGACGACCTGCTGACCGAGTTGGTGATTGGCGAGACGTATTTCTTTCGTGATCCGGCGCAGTTTGAGTTCATTCGCCGCGAGGTCTTGCCGGAGGTGCATCGCCGCCGCGGGGCGGAGCATGTCTTGCGAGCGTGGAGCGCGGGTTGTGCGTCGGGCGAAGAGGCGTATTCGCTGGCGATGTTGTTCGAGGCGGAAGGTTGGGCGGGACGTTCCCATGTCCTGGGGACCGACATTTCTCCGCGAGCGTTGGCGGCGGCTCGGCGAGCGAGCTATCGCGAGTGGTCGTTTCGTGGCGACGGGGCCTCGCAAGCGATGCGGCATGTTACTCGGCGTGGCGAGGAGTCTGTCGTCAGCGACGCTCTGCGTGGTCGCGTCGAGTTCAGGTCGTTGAACCTTGCGTTGGAGATTTATCCGTCAGTCGCGACCGCGACGACGTCGCTCGATTTGATTTTGTGCCGCAACGTGCTGATCTACTTCGATGCCGCGACGGTGGCGAATGTGGCTCGGCGGTTATTTGAGTCGCTCGCGCCGGGCGGCTGGCTGGTGACGGGAGCGAGCGATCCGCCACTCGGCGAACACGCTCCGTTTGAAACGGTGATCGCACCGGAGGGAGTGTTTCTGCGACGAGGACTTGTCGAGCGAGCGAGGCTAGTAGCCCGGACGCCTAC
>CAZILR010001031.1:0-2167 GCA_964539995.1 uncultured Planctomyces sp. | reverse complement strand
ACGTGAAAGAAGGCGAGTTCGCGAATCGCCAACTGCTCGCTGTCGAGCCAGCCGACGAGAGAGCGTGAGATCGCCGGGGTCTTCGCGTCGTCGGCATCGAAGCCCCACAGCAGGCGGTAGACCGCCTCGGCATCGCTGGGCAGGAAGTACTTGGCAAGTTCTGCTTTCAGCAATGTGCGGTGGCGCGGGTCGAGCGGCAGCCACTGTCGCAATCCGGCGATCGCCGCCAAACGAGCTTCACGGTGATCGGCTTGCGACAAGGCTTTTACGAGCGGGCCGTAACTGTCGGTGAGCGCGAGACACTTCACGGCCAATTCCGAAATCGCCGGTCGAGGGTTGTTGACCACTGCCGGCAAACTCAGTTGCAGGAGTTGTTCGCCGTCGAGTTCTTTTTCAAACGCGGCGTTGTAGGGCCGCTTGAGTTTCGTGGCGGCACGCTTCGGGTCCGGCTCCAACCAGTCGGGAAGTATGAGCTGGCTCGCGCGTCCGATCTCACTCTTCTTTTCGTTGGCAGTCACGCCGCTGGTGATTGGCAGAAAGCCTGGTCCTTCGATCGTGGCCGTCTTGCCGTCCGCCGTTGAGAAGCGAACCGTGCCCTGCGCGACATGCAACGAAGCCGTGAAGCCAGGGGCGGCGGGTTCGACTTCGAATGTGTTGGGTTCGGCGCGATGCACTTCGATGCCGCAGACGGCATTGTCGCTCGCCAGTTCCAATTGTGCTTGCCGGCCGTAGAACGTCAGCGTGATTGGCAGCGACGGCTTTTGAGGTTTCGCGTCATCGGCATCGTCGGCGGCGGGACGCAGGCCATGAGCCTCGAACAGCAACGCTCCTTGCTGGATGTCGAAGCCAACGGACGACTGCTCATCCGGGCCGAGGTATCTCACAGACGTGCCGCCGATCAGCGCGAACGAACAGAGATCGTCGCCGATCATGAAGTCCGCGCGGAACGGCTCCGGGCACACGAGTTGATCGCCGATCTTCAACTGCACGACGCGCGGCAACACCAAGAAGTCGTTCGCTTCGGGCTCAAAGCGGAGCACGATGCCTTCTTTGGAGACACGCGACAGTTTTTGCGACGGCATCAACTTCACGGGCACTGTCTCTGGTTCGGGTGGGTTCACCGCTTCGGTCGGTTGTGGCGGAGTCGGGACCGTGTTGGCCGGCTTCGCGCGTCCCGGCTTCGTGTCCAGTGCTGGAGGAACATCCGGTCCTGATTCGCTGTCCGGAAGTTCTTTGGGTGAAGCCACTCGAACATTTTGCGGCTTGCTCGGAATCGAAGGATCGAGCTGAGCCATTGATTGACCGCCGGTCTTGTCCACGGCGGATTCTTCATTCTTCTCGATTCTCTCGTCCGACGAACCACTTGCCTCAGAGGCCGGCTTTGCAGACGGGGATGCGATTTCATGAGGACGACTGCCGGGTCGCAATCCGCTCGTCAGCGTTGGATCACGCAGCAGCGAGGCGAACCAACCGACGAGTACGAGCAGCACGAGTGCCACAATTCCCGTCCGCCGCCAAGACGTTCGCGGTTGCAGATAGTCCGGCAGCTCGCGATCGGGCGAACCGTTGTGTGTCGGATTCAAGGCAGAGGCGATCATCGGAATCTGCCGCTGCTGGTGATCGCGCGAGAGGCCCGCGAAATCATTGGCGCGGACCGTGTCGCTCGTGGCGACCGGCCCCAAGCCGTACATCCGCGAGCGAGTCTCGGCACGCACCTCCACCGGATCGCCGAGCACCAGAGTCAGGATCTGATGACACGCCGCGACCTCCGCCAGGTGCATGTCCGAGTCCAGACAAATCTTCTCGACATCGACGACCTCGGCCGGAGTCAGTTCGCTGTCGAGGTATTCGGCGACGAGATTCGGATCGAGTCCCGCTCCCTTGCCGAACAGTTCGGGAGCCGACAATCGGCGGCGACGCATCACCTCTTTGATCCGTTCCACGAGCGCCGTTGCATAGCCGCTTTCGGTCAGCTTCTGGCCGATTTCCTTGGCCTGATCCGCCTGTAATTCGTCGTCCAGGTACGCAATCAATGTTCGCAAAGTCAGTCGCATGATCGTCGCCTTTTCTCGTGGGCCAGGTTTTCAACCTGCCCGTCCATCGAAGCCGATTGAAAACCTGCTCCACGAATCCTCACCCTGAATAGTGGCAATCTCGCGCAACTTTC
>CAZILR010001030.1:0-2170 GCA_964539995.1 uncultured Planctomyces sp. | reverse complement strand
GTCTGCCAGCGACTCGCTATCGACGTGCTTCAACGGCCGCACATTCACGTCGGGGACCGAGCCGGCCAACATTGTCCCGATCTGATCAATCAGCTTCATGACCGCTTCAACGTCTGCCTCATTGCCGCGAAGGATTAGCACGTCGCCCAACTCTTCGACGCTGACATCTCCCTTGAGCGGGCCGCTGATCGATGGTGTTTTGGACTTGTCCGCCGGGGCTTCCATTTCGGCGTCTTCGTTCGGCTGCTTGGTAGCGGCGGGATTCGTCGGAGCCTCTGGTTTGGATTCGGTCTTCTTCTTGACGCTCTTCTTCGCTTTGGGCTTCGCGGGCGTTTCCGCTTGCGCGAGTTCCGTGTCGTCCGGTTGCTCCGCCGCGCGAGCTTGAGCCAATTGCTTGACCGCCGAATTGAGTGTTTGAGCCACTTGCTTCGCATCACGTTTGGTCGAGACCAAGCGCACGCTGCGGTCAGTCGCGTTCGAGACCACATCCAGTTTCGAGATCAACGTCTTGATGGACGCGACCTCAGCTTGCGGCCCGTCGATCAGCAGTCGCTCGCCCTTCGTATCGACGCCGACAGCGAACCGCGCGATCCGTCTCGGTGCCACTTTCGCCGAACCGCGAACAGCCACCGGCAGGTCTTTCCAAACGACAAACCCTGGCAGTCCGTTCGGTCCTTGGTCGATCAACTCGGCGTCTTGCTCGAACGCTTGAAACAGCGCTCGTGAAACATTCTGAGCCGTCTGACGCTTCAGCGCGACTTCCGACCAACGTCGTGTGACTTCGGGAAGTTCGAGTTCTTCTTCGTCGTTCTCTTCGTCGTCCATCTCCGCGAAGGCCGCCTGCTGAATCATCCCATCGCGTCGCGGACGGTTCGTGTCGGTCTTCGCGACGGCTGCTGATCCGTTTGGCTTAAATTTCGCCGGCGGAGGACTGACTTCCGCAGCCGTGTTTTGTACGGCGGGTTCCGAAGTACCGATGACCGGCCGAGCGAATTCGCTGCGTGCGTCGCGCAGCGCAATCAGGTCGAGATACTGACCGCGTGCGAGCAACCGAAAACCCTTCGGCTCCAATTCCCGGTTGAGAATTCGGACCGTCTCATCGAGCGAGTACTTGCTCCAATCGTTGCGAGAGAATCTGCCCGGAGGCACTTTGTCGATGACCAGTTGCCGGCCGCTCTGCTTGGCGATGTCGTTCAGCACGTCGTCCCAAGCCCGGCTGAAATAGCTCATCTTGATCGTCTTGTCGGTCGGGGCTACGACCTTGCCCGTTGATGGCTTCGCGCTCTCCGCTTCCATTTGCTGAAGCGTTTGCTCGAGCGCCGCGTTCGATGGCGTTGCTGCCGCCGGCTTGCCCGCCTTCTTGCCGAAGAACTTGACCTCGGCGGCGAGTTGTTCCGCGTGCCACAAGCCAAACGCACAGGCTGCGGCGGTTAGTCCCACTCCGATGAGTCGTAATCGTTGCGGATTCAAGGCGGCCTCCTTGCCGTGGCTGGTCCTACAGACGAACTGTCTGCAAGGTGACGACCTCAGACGGCACACTCCGCGCCCGCTGGGATCGACACAGCCCTTCATCTCTTCGTTATCGGCAAGGCTTCGCCGATCGGTGAAAGAAACCTGATCGGAAATGTCAGCACCAAGATGGGCAGACTTCGCAGCTTTCCTGCTCTGCCATCCGCGCTCGGCGCGGATGAATGAGATCTCTGGCAAGATCGTTTAACCCCTACGCCATCGGCGTGGGTGCGAATGGGCAGCCGCGCACGCCGGTGGCGTTGCGGTTAAACATTTCACATCGAATTCAACTCGGATTCTTGGGTGTCTCTGGAATGGCCGCCGGCTCCAACTTGCGCAGCTTCTTCAGAGTGTCACCCAAGTCCAATCGCCAGAGCGCGTCGTCCTTTTTCAGCAGGACCGTTTTCTTGTCGATCCGAAAGACCGTCGCTTCGATGTCGGCGTAGCGGAGGACTTCCCCCTCCTTCAATACGATCAGCCGATTGGTGGACTTGTCGGAGAGCCAGAGTTCTCGCTTGCCATTCTTGTCGAAGATGCCCGTCAGTTCCGTGAACTGAGCGAGGTCATCGCCGACCGTGATCGTGATCTCTTGTTTGACGGTGTTGGGTGGGTTGCCGTTGTCGGCGACCTGCACGGTGAGTTTGACCGGGCCGGGAACCGT
>CAZILR010001029.1:0-2173 GCA_964539995.1 uncultured Planctomyces sp. | reverse complement strand
GCGATATTGCCATAATCACCGATCCGTTTCGGCCCTATTGATCCCGCCGCCGAAAGGCCAACGGCTCGAAACGGTGAACCTCGGCATCCCGCCCGAACAGATCTTTTGGAATGACGAATGACTGACACCAAGAAAATCTGCTGCGTCTCGATCACGCTGATCATCTTGCTTCGCCTCTCGATCGGCTGGCAGTTTTTGTACGAGGGGCTGTGGAAGTTCCACACGCTCGGCACGCCGACGCCGTGGACGGCGGAAGGGTATTTGCGGAACGCTCAGGGACCGTTGCGGAATACGTTTCGCAACATGACTGGCGATCCGAATGACCTCGATTGGCTCGACAAGGACAAAGTCGCGGCCAAGTGGGATGACTGGGCCAATCGGTTCGCGAGCCATTACCAGTGCGATGAGAAGCAGCAGGCCGATTTGTTGAAGTTGCTCAACGGTGCGAAGGACTACCGCGTCGAACTCGTGGCCTTGCCGGAAGGTGTCGCGATCCCGAAGAACCTGGCGAAGATCGTGCAGTTCGATGCGAAGGCCAAGCGGCTGATTTGTTCGGGTGAGTACCGAATGCTCGCCAAGGAACGCGAGGCGTTGCTCGAACTGGCTCCACTCAAAGAGGACGACTCGGAAGCGAAACAGAAATCGGTGAAAGCGTACCGCGACGCGGTTCTCGCCCTCTACAACCGCGCGACCGATCCGAAGTCGATGAGCCTCAAAGACCGTCTAGCGGTCGCGATCGTCGGCAACAACGCGGCGACCGACCCGTCCGTGACCGAGCGGACGTTTGCTCTGTTCGGCAACCCGCCTCGCGACTTGAAGGTCTATCAAGAGAAGATCGCCAACTACGAGGAAAACCTCGCAAAGGCCAAGAAGCAGTCGGCCATGCACTTCCCGCAGGACCATTTACAGAAGCAATGGAACGAACTGCAAAGCCTACGCGGCAAATTGGTCGGCCCGGTCAAGGCGTTGGACGCCGAACTGAAAGTCTCCGCGCAGAAGCTACTCTCCGCCGAGCAACTCGCTCTCGGCCCCGTGCGTTTGCCCTCCACGCCGATGGATCGCATCAACAAGCGGACGATGTGGGGCTTGGCGATCCTCGGCACGCTGCTGCTCGTCGGCCTCGGTACTCGCTTCGCCGCGCTCGGTGGAGCGGTGATGCTGACGATGTTCTACCTCGCCATGCCCCCGTGGCCCGGAGTCCCCGAAGCCCCCGGCCCGGAGCACAGCTTCATCGTCAACAAGAACTTCATCGAGGTCGTCGCCCTGCTGGCGATCGCCGCCCTCCCCACCGGCCAATGGTTTGGCCTCGACCGACTGGTCGCGAAGTTCTGCTGCCGAAAAAAATCATGCTGCGAGGGGACGGCTTGCTCGGTAAAGTCAGAATGAGTTTCGCTGGTCCTGAAGCCGGAGGGAAAACCAGCGCCAATCAAGTTCGATGGAGATCACTCATGAGCGCCGCGACGGTCGAAAAAATCCTGCGACAGATTGACGAACTGGCGGAGCCGGATCGGCAAGACTTGGAGCGGAAGCTGGCGACTCGGCAAGAGGCGGAGTGGCTGCAACTTGCGCAACACGCGCGCGAGGTCGCTTGTCAGCGTGGGATTGGACAAGCGGAAATTGACCAAGCTGTCGAGGCAGTGCGGTCGCGGCCATGAAGGTTTTTTTCGACACGAATGTTTATGTCGCGGAAGCCTTGCTCGGCGAAGGGGCCGTGCGAATGCTAGAGGCGACTGTCGCAGCCAAATGGAAGATTCATGTTTGCTCGCAGGTATTGGACGAAATCGAAGAGGTCTTGGTTGATCAATTGAAATTCAGCCCGCGACTGGCCTCGCTGACTCGCATTCGGGCAGCTCGGCGTGCGGTTTTGACAGAGCCCGGACGATCACGCCACCATGTTCCCGACGATCCGAAAGACAATCCGATCCTTCAAGCTGCGATCGCGGCAAACGTCGATTATCTTGTGACCAACGACCAACACTTGTTGAACTTGAATCCCTACGAAGGAATGCAGATCGTCTCAATGACGAAGTTTCACGAACTCTTGGTTGGCGAAGGGTTGTTGCGGCTCGATTGACCGACTTGACCCAGCCGACCACGGACCACTGATAAAGGACCAAAATCATGCAACTCACACCAGAACAAAAGCAGATGGGTAAAGACAACTTCAACGAGG
>CAZILR010001028.1:0-2179 GCA_964539995.1 uncultured Planctomyces sp. | reverse complement strand
CGGCCTGGGCCTCTCGTTTGGAGCGGCGACCAGCGAGTTGGTCGTCGCGCATCGCGGCATCGAGTTGTTGATGTGCTCGATCCCAAAGGGAGGCGATTGGCTTGACGAGCAACTCGCACAAGAGTTCGGCGACATGCTCCGCGATGATGCGGGCGAGCCGATTCTGGACCTCGCGAAATCGGCGGCGCGGCGGCGCGCGGCTGAGCGACAGCTCAGCCCAGCGAATGACGACACCGATCGCTTCCTCGCGGGCCTGCATCGAGACTTGATTTACTCGCTGATCCGCAGCGCGACGTTCGCGTTGGCGAGTCATCCGAGAGCGACTGAAATTCCCCAGCCGTTGCCTGTCATCATCGTCGGTGGCGTTTCACGCATCGCTGGCTTCGAGGAACTGCTGCGGAAATCGTTCGAGCTGGCTCGATTTCCTCTGGCGATCCGCGAGATTCGGTTCTCAACGCGGCACGACTTCACAGTCGCTCGCGGCTGCCTGATCAACGCCCAACTGGAGAGCGAAATCCGGCAGCAGCAAGCTCGCGCCGCGTGAGCACACGACGCACTTCAACACATTAACCCGAAGCGCCAGCGAGGGCGAACGCTTCACGACACTCCCATATTTCGCAGCCAGTTGAAGGATGCGCCCTCGCTGGCGCTTCGGGTTAGTTGTCGTTTACGTCAGCGACCAACCGTCGGGCAGCACGCCATCCTTCGGCACGACGATGATGCCGTCGCGTACGAAAACGCCCTTCACGTCGCAGTTCGGATCGAGTCCAGAATGACTCTGAATCCGCACTTTCCGGCCGATCGCGCAGTTCTTGTCGGCGATGACTCCATCCAGAATGCTGTCGGCTCCGATACCGAGGTTCGGCCGACCCGCGCGAGCGTTCGCGGCCCGCTGTTCGTCGGAGTCGTACAGGTCGGCACCCATCAGGATCGAGTTGCGAATTGTCACGTTCTTTCCGATGTGGCAACGCAAACCGATCACGCTGTTCTCAATGACCGCTCCTTTGTCGATCACGCATCCGTCGGAGATCAAGCTGTTCGTGACCGTCGCCCCTTCGACGCGCGTCGAGGGGAGATGCCGTGCTCGCGAATAAACTGGAGCCTGCTCATCCGCAAAGTTGAACGGCGGCGATGACGACGCGATCGCCAAGTTGGCGTCGTAGAAACTGCGGATCGTGCCGACGTCTTCCCAATAACCGTCGAACAAATGGCACTGCACTCGGCGAGCGCGGATCGACAGCGGAAAAACTTCCTTGCCGAAGTCCTGGTAGTTGTTCTTCGACAGAATCTCGACCAGCACGTCGCGGTTGAAAAGGTAAATGCCCATGCTGGCGAGGCACTCGCGCCCCTTGCTGGGAATCCCCTGCGAGTCGAACCATGACGGATCGGTGCGCACGAGCTTCAGCTCTTCGTCCGTCTTCGGCTTCTCCAAAAAGCCTTGCACGCGGCCGGTGCCGTCAATGCGCATGATGCCGAGCGCCGAGGCCGCCTCGCGATGTACCGGCAACGCGGCGATCGTCGCGTCCGCTCGCGAATCGACGTGAGTCCGCAGCATCTGCTGGTAGTTCATCCGGTAGATTTGGTCGCCCGACACGATCAGAACGTGCTCGATCCCCGGCTGTTCGAGGTACCGTAGTTGCTTGCGCACGGCGTCTGCGGTTCCCTGATACCACATGTCCCCTTCGTTGGTCTGCTGGGCCGCCAGAATCTCGACGAAGCCGCCGCCGAAGCGGTCGAACGCATACGTCTGCCGGATGTGCCGATGCAAACTCACCGAGTTGAATTGCGTCAGCAAATAAATCTGGTTGATGTCGCTGTTGATGCAGTTCGAGATCGGAATGTCGATCAGCCGAAATTTCCCTCCCAGCGGCACAGCCGGCTTCGAGCGGAATTCGGTCAGGGGAAACAGCCGCGTCCCTTTGCCGCCGCCGAGAATGATGCAGACCATCTTTTTCATCATGTTGCAGAACCTTCGCAGCCGGAGATGTCTTGAGCGCGAGGATCGCGTCGATCGGACGCGACGCCCCGGTTCGGAGGTGATTGTGGCGGCGATTCTAAAAGCGAGGCATTTCCGCTCGCCACCAACACCGCGAAGTTCATGGAAATCACACCTGCTTGACGAGCGACTCGCTTCCCCGATAATGCCCGCTCACCTTCGCCAGGCGGGGAAGGCGACCTC
>CAZILR010001027.1:0-2181 GCA_964539995.1 uncultured Planctomyces sp. | reverse complement strand
CGCAGCAGCCTCGGTAGGCTCAAGCCGAAGAGTCCCAGACCGCCGGCCTGCAAAACTGTCCGCCGCGAAACGCCGTCACACTGTCGAACCAGACTGCTGACTCCAAACATGCTGCGCCTCCGAGATCAGTGATTCCACGCCTTCATCCATCGGCATCGGCTGATCGGTGCAACAGTTGAACTTCTGACGCACGGCAAGGCAAGGCAAGGCAAGGGCGGATGTGAATGACGAAGTCCGAAAGACCCAATGACGAAGGAAATCCGAATGACGAATCCCGAAAAACGAGCCTGATGATAACTTTTCGTCATTCGGGCTTCGTCATTCATTCGTCATTGGGTATTTCGCGATTCGTCATTCCTTCAGCCGCTAATCAGCCACGGCAGCGGGGCACCGGCCGGAGGAAGTTGAACGGTATCGACGGCGATGACCTTGTCGTGTTTTGAGACCTCGGCCAGCGACTCGGCCGTCGGAGCGCCGTCGAGGTTCAGCACTGCGACTGCTTGGCCGCCCGCGACTTTGCGGCCCAAGGCGAGGTGCGCGATGTTGACGTTGTGCTTGCCGAAGACGGTCCCCATGAAGCCGATCAGGCCGGGGGCATCGACGTGGTGATACATCAGCAAGTCGCCGTCGAGATACGCATCGAGGTGGAAGTCGCCGAGTTTGACCAGTCGCAAGAATTGATTGCCGAAGATTGTGCCGGCGGCGGAGAACTCGCCCGCGTCGGTCACGACGGTCGCGCTGACGAGCGTCGAAAAATCACCACGTTCAGACGAGGACGACTCGGTGATCTCGATGCCTCGTTCGCGAGCGAGCATTTCGGCGTTGACGATGTTCACGCCGCTGTCGTCGGCCGAGGCCATGAAGCCGGACGTGAACGCGGCGGTGATCAATTTCGTCTTCTTTGTGGCCGCGTCGCCTCGGTACAGCAGCCGAGCGGATTGGACTCGCGACGATTTCTTCAACTGGCTGAGCAGCAAACCGAGTCGATAGCCGATGTCGAGATACGGCTTCATGTCGGCCATCTCGGCCCCGCTGATCGGGATGAGGTTGACCGCGTGACGGACTTCGCTGCGGATCAGGAAGCCGACAATGATCTCAGCCGCTTCGACGCTGACTGCTTCTTGAGCCTCTTCCGTGGACGCTCCGAGATGTGGAGTCAGCACGAGGTTCGGACACTTCACCAGCGGATGATCGCCCGGCAACGGTTCCTCGACGAAGACGTCGAGCGCAGCTCCGGCGACGTGTCCCGATTTCAGCGCATCGGCGAGCGCGGACTCATCGACGATGCCACCACGAGCACAATTGATGATCCGCACGCCCTTCCGCATTTTTGCGATGCGTTCGGCGTTGATCAGCCCGCGCGTGCCCTCATCGAGCGGTGTGTGAACGGTGATGTAGTCGCAGCGAGTGACGATCTCATCCACGTCGCGGATCAGTTCGATCCCTTGTTCGGCGGCGCGTTCGGCGGAGAGGAACGGGTCGTAGCCGACGACTTTCATTTCAAGGCCGATCGCTCGCTTGGCCACCGCCAGCCCGATGCGACCGAGACCGACAACGGCCAGCGTCTTGCCAGCGAGTTGTGTCCCTTTGAATTTGTTGCGGTCCCACTTGCCGGACTTCATGCTGGCGTCGGCGGCGGCGACGTTGCGCGACAGAGCCATCATCATCGTGACGGTGTGCTCGGCGGTGCTGGTTGTGTTTCCGGCCGGCGTGTTCATCACGACGATTCCTTCGCGCGTCGCGGTCGGCAGGTTGATGTTGTCCACTCCGACGCCGGCTCGCACGATGACCTTCAGCCGTTGCTGACCTTCGAGCAATTCCGGCGTCAGCTCCGTTCCGCTGCGGATGATGATGCCGTCGGCGGTCTTGAGCGCCTCACGCACTTCGGCGGGGGTCAGCTTCGAGCGATTATCGACCTCGATGCCGGGGGTGTCTTGCAGGATCTTCAGTCCAGCGGGGGCGAGATTGTCCGTAATCAACACGCGAAACATCAAAAACTCCTCAGCGGCCATTGGAACCCGTAGACCGGACGCCCACGTCCGGTCGGACTCACCGACCTTCGGCAAATGAAAAGAGGGCGAAAGCTGGCAGTCCGAGTTGCGTCCGTCAAGTGCCCCATCGAAACGAAACGGCTGGCGAATTTGTCGCGTTGGAAAAGCTGTAGGGTGTGGTCGAGTCATC
>CAZILR010001026.1:0-2183 GCA_964539995.1 uncultured Planctomyces sp. | reverse complement strand
GCAAGCGGTCTTTCCGCCGTCCTGATTTTGCACTTTGCAGTCTGCACTCTTCACTTTGCACTGAATTGCGGCGCTGCAGTGTTACCGTTTCTGCAACAGCACGTTCGTGCCCTTCTTGTTGCTCAGCACGATGTCGAGCAGCTTGTCGCCGTCGAAGTCGCCGACGAAGAACTGCGTGCCGATGCCGGTGTCACTGCCTGCTTCGATCTTGTGCTTCGTGAACTGCGGCGGTTGGCCGGCAGTTTTCTTGATCTCGTACCAGTACATCACAACCTCTCCCTTGGGATCGGGATCCCCGCCGGAGCCGTGAGCGTAGAACCGCTTGCCGGTGATCAGGTCTTTGACGCCGTCACCGTTGACGTCCTGGTAGTGCAGCGCGTGCGTTTGCGAGAACTTGTCGTCGATGACGTGCTGCTTGAACTTGGGATCGGGCGAGCCGCCGACGTTCTCGAACCACCAGACGCCGATGTGGTGCGCGGCACTCATCAGGATGTCGTTGTCGCCGTCACCGTCGAGGTCATCGACGAAGATGTCGGCGGCGGTTTCAGGGTTCCCCTCGCCGTTCCCCTTGAGGATGTGCTTGTGGAACGTCCAAGGTCCGTCGTTCAACTTCGCCGGTTGCTCCCACCAGCCGTGTGGAATGACGATGTCCTTCTTCCCGTCCTTGTTCACGTCACCAAGCCCAAGGCCGTGGTAGTAGCGATGAGCCAGTCCGCCGAGCTTCTCGCCGCTGACTTGCGTGTAGGTCCACTTCTTCTTGGCTTCGGCCGGTGACGGGATTTCGAGATAGCCCATCATCTGCTCCGGCTCGGAGGTAAAGATCAACTCCGGCTTGCCGTCGCCCGTGATGTCCTGGAACTGCGGAGACTCGCCGGCGGCACTGTGCCAGATTTCGTACTTGTTCCACGGGCCGGGCTTGCCTTGCGGGTTCTCGAACCAATGACACGGGACTCCGGGGAAGCCGATGACGATCACATCCTGCCAGCCGTCGCCGCTGATGTCGTAGGCCCACAGAGCGAAGTTGTTGCTGTAGGCTCCGTCGGCGATGTAGCGACGGATGCCTTCGGCTCGCAGCGGGTGCATCGTCCAGTTGCCGCTCTGGAACATCTTCGGATCGCTCGGATTTTCGTACCACGCTTCGCCGTTGATGATGTCCATGCGGCCGTCTTTGTTGATGTCGGCGACCGCGACCCCTTCGGCTCGGAAGATTTCTTCGAGCTTGATCCGCTCCCACTTCACGGGTGTGTCCTCCGCCGAGGCGGATGCCAGCAGAGTCAAACCGAAGCAACACGATGCGACACAAGCAGCCAGCCGAAACATGATCTTCTCCCTCTCGAACTCGAAGCGATGAATGAACCGCACGCGGAGCGAGCAGTGTATCGGTCGGCCGTACAACGTCCACGAAGCGGACTCGGACTGTCGCCTCGGCGAGCAACTGCTACCATGCCCGCCCTCTGGCCGTCGTTCTGACGAGCCTTTGGCTTGCTCATCCTCGTCAATCCTTGAGTTGTTTCCGAAAGAGTTTTATGCCCATTGCTCCCTTGCGAGTCGCGTTGATCGGAATGGGAACCGTCGGCACGGGTGTCGCGCGGATTCTGACCGATCAGGCGGAGCGGATCGCTCGCCGAGCCGGTCGGCCGATCGAGATTCGTCGCGTCGCCGTGCAGCACGTCGAAAAATCGCGGGCCGTCGCGCTGCCGAATGGCTTGATCACCGACGACCTCGAAGCCGTGTACGCCGACAAAGAGATCGACATCGCCCTGCATCTGGTCGGTGGACTGGAACCGGCTCGGACGATCATGTTGCGGCTGCTCGAATCGGGCAAAGACGTCGTGACCGCGAACAAGGCGTTGCTCTGCGAACACGGCGACGAGGTCTTTCGACGCGCTCGCGAACTTGGCCGCACGGTGGCTTACGAGGCGGCGGTCGCGGGAGGCATCCCGATCATCGCGGCGATCGGGCAGTCGATGGCCGCGAATCAAATCACGTCGATCCAGGCGATCATCAACGGGACCAGCAATTTCATTCTGACCGAAATGCACGAGAAAGCTCGGCCGTATGCCGATGTCTTGGCCGAGGCGCAGAAGCTGGGCTACGCCGAGGCCGATCCGACGATGGATGTCGATGGCACCGATGCGGCTCAGAAGCTGGTGCTGCTGAGTCAGCTCGCATTCGGGACGAAG
>CAZILR010001025.1:0-2183 GCA_964539995.1 uncultured Planctomyces sp. | reverse complement strand
GCGTCGGCTCTGGCGCGACCGACGATCTTGGCATGCACTCCGTCGAGAACATTTGCACGATGCACGATCTGCACGCCACGATCCTGCACCTGATGGGTTTGGACCACGAACGCCTGACGTTCCGTTTCGCCGGCCGCGATTTTCGGTTGACCGACGTGCATGGCAACGTCGTCAACGAGGTGCTGGCGTGATGCGAATTCTTCATCCGCAGTCCGGCATGGCCATCCTGCTTGCGTGGCTGCTTGGCTTGGCTCCGATCAGCGCCTCAGCCGATGAGCCGTCGGCGAAAGAATCGGAAGCATTCTTCGAGAACAAGGTACGGCCGATCCTGGTCGAGCATTGCGTTGGCTGTCATGGGCCGAAGAAACAAGAGGCTGGATTGCGGCTCGACTCGGCCAACGGGTTGACCAAAGGCAGCGAGAACGGGCCAGTGGTCGTGCCCGGCGACATCGAACGCAGCAAACTGATCGAGGCTGTCCGCTATTCCGGATCGACGAAGATGCCTCCCAAGAAGAAGCTGCCCGACCAAGCCATCGAATCGCTGACGAAGTGGGTGCAGAGCGGCGCGAAGTGGCCAGCGGGAGACGCCGACAGCAGTGGCAGCATCTCTGAGCGCAGCAAGACGCATTGGGCGTTTCAGCCGGTGAAGGACTCCACAGTCCCGACGGTGCGAAATCGAGATTGGGTGCGGACGCCGATCGATGCCTTCGTGCTGGCTCGGCTGGAAGATGCGGGACTCAAGCCGAGTCCACCGGCGGATCGTCGTACTCTGATTCGCCGTGCGACGTTTGACCTGCATGGGCTGCCTCCGACACCTGACGAGGTCGCCGCTTTTGAAGCGGATGAATCGCTGAATGCTTTCGAGAAGGTCGTGAACCGTCTGCTCGCATCACCGCGCTACGGCGAGCGGTGGGGGCGGCATTGGTTGGACGTGGCTCGGTACGCCGACACCAAGGGCTATGTGCGGCTGAAGGACAATCCGAATTATCCTTGTTCGTGGACGTACCGCGATTACGTTATCCGCGCGTTCAATGAGGATCTGCCGTTCGACCAATTCGTCGTGCAGCAACTGGCGGCGGATCAACTGGAACTCGGCGACGATCCCCGGCCGTTGGCCGCAATGGGGTTTCTGACGTTGGGGCAGCGGTTTCTCAACAGTCAGAACGACATCATCGACGACCGCATCGACGTGGTGACTCGCGGGCTGTTGGGGCTGACGGTGTCGTGTGCTCGGTGTCACGATCACAAGTTCGATCCGGTGCCAACCCGCGACTACTACTCGCTGCACGGCGTCTTCGCGAGTTCGATCGAACCACACGTTCCGCCGCTGATCGTGCCGGCCGCCGAGCGACCTCGACACGACGCGTACTTGCATGAGTTGCAGCGTCGCACTGACCAGTTGCAACAGTTCTTGCGGACGCAGCAGGCCAAGCTGGAGAAGTCGGCTCGCGACCGCGCGGGTGAGTACCTGCTGGCGGCTCAGAAGGAGCAGCTTCAAGCCAACTTCCTGGCGGTCATGTTTCTGATCGACGCCTCCAAGGATTTGAATCCGGTGATGACCCAACGCTGGGGGCAATTGCTGGAGCAGACTCGCAAGCGGCATCATCCGGTGCTCGCGACCTGGCACGCCCTGGCGAGTTTTTCGTCAACGTCGGCACCGGACGAATTCGGCGTGAAAGCTCGTGGGTTGATCGCGAAGTGGCGTGACACTCCCGATCCAAAACAGCGACTGAATTCGGTCGTTGTGCGATCCTTGTCCGGCGCACCGCTGAGCAGTCTGGCCGATGTCGCCACGCGATTCGGCGAGCTGTTTCAACAGACGGAAGCTCGCTGGCACGAAACGCTCAAATCGGAACCGTCGGCCAACCGGCTCGCCGATGCCGACAGGGAGGAGCTGCGGCAACTGCTCTTCGGCGACGAGGCTCCGTCGGTGATCCGGCTGACGGAAGTCGAAGAGTTTCTGTTCGTCGACACGACGACTCAAAATCAACTCCACGACCAGCAACGACAGGTCGAAGATTGGGTTGCCTCGGCCGGAGCCGCTCCGCATGCGCACGTTCTGATCGAAGCGGCCGCTCCCGTGAACCCGCGCGTGTTCGTGCGTGGTAACGCCAGCAATCCGGGAGCCGCTGATCCTCGGCAATTCTTGGAAGTGCTGACACGAGGTGAACGGCACCCGTTTC
>CAZILR010001024.1:0-2187 GCA_964539995.1 uncultured Planctomyces sp. | reverse complement strand
GGCCTCATCACCAGAGGGCTTCTAACAATTCCCGTCGAATTGCCGGGTGACAAAAAGCAACACGGCGGAAAACACGATTCGAGGAAGCCTCATGCCAATGCCTCCTCGTGCTGCACGGCCAACAAGCGGCCAACCAGCGACAGCAGTTCGGCGTCTTGGTACGGCTTGACGACATAGTCGGTCGCACCCAACCGCATCGCCTTGAGGCGATGCTTGTCCCCCGCGCGGGAAGTGACCATCACGACCGGTATGTTTCGGAATTTGTCTCGCGAACGGAGAGAGGTCAGCAACTCGTAGCCGTCCATGCGCGGCATTTCGATGTCCACCAAGAACAGACTTGGGGAGCGTTCGGCGCTCTGCAACTTTTCGACGGCGTCCAGCCCGTCCTTCGCATCGAGCACCGACCAGCCGGAGTTCTTCAGTAGATTGGACATCACGCGACGCACGCTGACCGAGTCATCGACAACCATGATCGTCGGGGTCTCGTCGCGATGCACCGGTTGATGCGGAGCCGGAACGGCAGACATCGTCCGGGTCATCGGTCCGATCAGATCAGCCGCATCGAGAATCGGCACCACTGAGCCATCACCCATCAGCGTCGCACCGATCAAGCCTCGCACTTTGCGGAGATGCGTGCCGAGCGTTTTCACGACGATGTCGCGACCCGGTAGAATTTTCTCGACGGCGATCGCGACCTTTCGATCCCCGTCCGCCAGCACGAGCACCGGCATCGTCGGCGAGGTCATGTCCGCCGGCTGACGCAGCCCCAACCGTTCTGAGAGGTACACGAACGGCAACGTCTCCTCGCCCAAACGGATCACTGGCGACGGTCCCAGCAGATCAATCTCGGCTCGCTCCAATCGCAGGATTTGCACGACTGACTGCATCGGCATTGCGAACGTCTCATTCGAGGCGTGCAGCAACAACGCGCGCGTGACGGCCAGCGTCATCGGCAGGCGGATCTTGAACGTCGTCCCCTGGCCCGCTTGCGAATCGACGCGGATCGTCCCTTTCAATTTCTGGACTTTGTCTCGCACGATGTCCATGCCGACGCCTCGGCCGGAGACTTCGGTGATCTCGCGTGCCGTGCTGAAGCCGGGCAGAAAGATCAACGCCGACAACTCTTCTTCGTTGCGATTCGCCGCCTCGGCCGCGGTGATCAAACCCTGTCGGATGGCGGTTTCTCGGATGGCTTCGAAGTTCAACCCGCGGCCGTCATCGACGATGCGAAGCACGACTTGCGTCCCTTGTTGAAACGCCTGCACGCGGATCGTCGCTCGTTCCGATTTGCCCGCCGCTTGTCGAGTCGCCGCATCTTCCAGCCCGTGATCGACTGCGTTTCGCAAGAGGTGCATCAGCGGATCGGCCAACTCTTCCAGCACCAACTTGTCGATTTCGGTGTCGCCTCCCTGAATCAGAAACTCAACTTCTTTGTGCTGCTGAGTGGCAACGACTCGCACGGTCCGATTCAGCTTGTCGGCCAGAGTCGCCAGCGGCAACAACCGCATCTTCATCAATCGGTCCTGCGTGTCGCGCGACAACCGGCCTTGCCGGCCGAGCAATTGCTCGAAGTCGGCCATCAGAGTGCGCAGCTCTTGGCCGACGGTGCCGATGTCGGTTGTCGTCTCGGCCAGCGACCGCGACAGCAAATGAAACTCGGTGTACCGATCCAGTTCGAGCGAATCGAACTCGTCGTTCGATTGCCCGGACAATCGCCGACCACCCGGCAGCAGCGATGCGCCGTCGCCCCACAGTCTTTGACGTCCACCCAGCGCGCCGACGCCGTACTTCGCGTCGAGGTCGTGGGACACGTTTCGCATCCGTTCGACCCCACGCTGCATTTCTTCCAGACAGCGCGCAAAGTCGGACATCCGTTGCTCGAACGACGAACGATTGATGATCAGCTCACCAACTTCGCGCACCAGTGAGTCGATTCTCGCCAACGGCACACGCAACGATTCTCCGTGCTTCTTCGGACCGTCTCGTTGAACCAGCGTCTCGGCCTTCTGAGCCGGCAGTGCCGTGATCGGCTCGGACAACCGATTCCACGCCGCCAGCATCGGCAAGACATCCTGCACAACAAGCTCGTTCGCCGGTGCGGAAACATCGGATGCCGTCGTGTCCACGATTTGGGAGGGCGAGGCCCCCGCCGAGCCTTCGGTATCGTTGGGGTTCGGCTCGGCGGGA
>CAZILR010001023.1:0-2190 GCA_964539995.1 uncultured Planctomyces sp. | reverse complement strand
CAGCCGATTCCAAAGTGGGACTTCTACGACGCCGTTGCCTCGCGCGATCATGTGCTGACGATTCAGACGGCAGATCAACGCCTGTGGGCGAACTTGCTGCTGACCATCGGAGTGCGACAGCCGTAGGTCAGCCTGGAAAGGCTGACCTACAGCTCCTCGCGGCGTTGTTCCAGCTTCTCGGCCTCTTCCGCCAGTCGCTGCGGGCCGAGCGGTTCTTCAATCGCGTACTTGCCGTCGAACCAGCGGAAGAGATCGACGTGTCGGCAACGCTCGCTGCAAAACGGCAGGAAGTCGGCGGCTGCGCGAGCGACCTCGCCGGCGATCGTCTTGTTGCAGATGGGACACTGCGGCAACTTGATCATGTGGCGGAGTCCTTGCGGTTTTTCATCCGGCGCGATTTTAGCTCTGATCTTGGCAAGCTGTGCGGCGGGACGGGAATGATTTCGGGGCAAAAGTGCAGCCGATCGTGGATCGCTGATTCGATGCGGTCGATCATCGCGTGGAACTCTTCGATCTGTTCGGCATTCGGGACACCCATCGTCGTTTCGATTTCGATTTGCAGTTGCGGCATCGAATCGCGAGTCACCGTATCGAATCGGAATTCGATGACCTCCGGGAACTCACGCAGGATCGCTTCGACCGCTGTCGGGAAGACGTTGTTGCCGCGAACCGTCAGCATGTCGTCCACGCGGCCGAGGATGCCCCCTTTCAGCCGCAGCAGATTTCGTCCACATGGACAGGGCTGTGGATCGACTTCGACGATGTCGCCGGTGCGATAGCGGATCATCGGCGATCCGATGCGGCCAAGATTCGTGATGACGAGTTCGCCGCGAATCGGTGCAGTCGTGTTGTTCAAATCGAACGGCTGGCCTGTAGTCGAGTCGATGATTTCGGCGATGCACTCAGTTTCGAGGACGTGCAGGCCGCCCGGATTCTCGATGCACTCGGAAGCGAGCGGCCCGACTTCGGTCATGCCCCAGTGGTCGATGACGCGCGCTTGCCACGTCTCTTCGATGCGCTGGCGGATCGACGGCACGCTGCCACCAGGTTCCCCCGCGACGATCAGCATGCGGACCGATTTCAGCATCTCAGCCGCAGTCCCATGTCCCGGTTCTTTTGTGAGTTCGGCAGCGACCTCGGCTAACCGCAGGGCATACGTCGGCGTGCAGCAAACGACAGTCGCTCGATTCTCTTCGATGAACGTCAGCCGTGATTCACTGGTCATTCCTCCGGCCGGCAAGCAGAGCCGCCCCAGTCGAGCCGCTCCCTCAAACGCTGCCCAGAAACCGAGGAACGGGCCGAACGAAAACGGAAACGCCAATCGGTCGTCCGCTCGCAGGCCGGCCATCTCGAAGATCCGCTCCCAACAGCCGAGCATCCACTGCCACGACTCCGGCGTGTCGAGCCATCGCAGCGGCTGTCCCGTCGTTCCCGATGTCTGACAAAACCGCGAATACGCCGTGACCGGAAACGTCAGGTTTGAGCCGTATGGCGGATTCGCCTGATGGTCCGCGACCAACTCGGCCTTCGTGGTCAGTGGCAGTTGCGAGAGTTCTGCTGTCGCAGGATCAACTCCGGAGGAATTCCACTTCGCTTTCCAGAAGGGGTTCGACAAACCGACCGTCCGCAGCAGTTCACGCAGTCTTCGAGCTTGAGTTGCTTGAATCTGCTCCCGGCTCAATTGCAGAGGACCATTCATGGCTGCTCGCTCCGTTCGGTTGCGTCGGGAGGATGAGCCTCAAGCCACTCGGCGTCAGCTAGGTCTTTTGTTCGACCGGTGTTTCGTTTGTTCTGCAAGAGATCGTCTCGCCCAATCACGGAAATGGGGATTGCATCGACCATGATTGACTTTCGACGCGGCCAAGCATTCTCAAAACTCACGGCTTCGATGGACGTCAGAGGATCGATGCGGCGCGGTTCGATGCCGATTTGAAACACAATGTGGGGCGTTGCCAAATCCGTCAGCGTCAAATCCTGCAACGGCGCACCGAAGCGACACAGCGCTCGCCAGACCCGTTTCGCATTCTCGTCGGAGCAACGGATCCAGAGATCGATGTCTCCGGTCGCACGAGGATAGCCATGTGCGGCCAGCGCATGGGCTCCGACGACGAGGTACTCATCGCCCTCGTCGTTCAAGATGCACAACATGTCGCGGTAGTCGGGATTGAGCAATGTCCTCTCCTTGCATGG
>CAZILR010001022.1:0-2195 GCA_964539995.1 uncultured Planctomyces sp. | reverse complement strand
GAATCGATTCAGCACTTCGCGGCCATAGATCTGCTCGTCACCCTTGTTGTCGCTCGCGATGAAGATGTCCGTGTGAGTTTTCGGCGGCCACTGCTCGTAAAACGGAGCGCTGATTTCGATGTAGTCGATCAGAACCTGGAGAGGCTCTTCCCCGCCGTGTGCATTCGAGACATTGTGAATGTGCAGGAACTCATCCCGTCTTGGAAATGTTGTGGTGAGCTTCCGGAACGGGTTGCGCTGGATATCGCTCAGCGGGATGTCGAAGTGAATCCATTGCGGATCGTCGGCAGACGCCGTCACCGGAATGTCGCGCTCACTGACGACCTGCGAGAAGTTGGCGTTGTTGCTGGTGTGAGCACTGAAAATCAGACGCAGGCTCGCGTACTCATCGGGGTTCATCGTCGAGCGACCGGCTCGAATGCGAACGCGCATGATCCCTTCGTCGGGAAGAAAGCGATCCAGGTCCAGCTTCAACTCGTTGGACCGGGGAAGAACCAGCACAACCGGAGAAACGGCAGGCGTCTGACCGGCAACAGCATCAGCCCGAGGCATCGTCTTTCCACCGGGAAACGGAATGCTCTCATCGGTCTCTCGATGAAAGAGCTGCTGCTGATTTCTGGGCCTCTTGGAGTTCTTCTTATTCTTGTCGGATTCCTTGTCATCCTTTTTGGCCCCCGCCTTCTCCATCTCTTCCTGCATCGAGATGATGTAGGTGACGGCTTGCGGACGCTCACCACTCACGGTGGCTCGCTTGAGGGCTTTGAGTCCGATCTCACGATAGCTCTCGAACTGCATGACCGACATCTGCAGCAATTCCGAACTGTTCTTGAAACCGTCCTCAGAGGCGGTTTCCGGCGGCAGCGCGTTCGCGAGGGAATAGGGCAGACCAAGCAGATCCTGCAGAGCATAGTTGTATTCGTACTTTGTCAGCCGGCGAAACGACGAATGCTCCTTGCTGTTGCGACGGATGAGAGACGCCGTATTCAGTTCCCCGCTGAGCCAATCCACAATGCGGCCCCGATCCGCATCCGCGAGTGCATAATCCGTTTCGTCTTCGGGGGGCATCTCGGATTTGCTGAGAGCGTTAAAGACTTCTCGCCACTGCTGTACGTCAGGGCCGGTCAGCAGGTCTGGATTCAGTTGGTCGATGCGAAGTCTGCCCTCGGTCTTTTCGGGACCATGACAGGCCAGACAATTCTTTTTCAGGATCGGTCCCACCGACTCCTGAAAGAAAGCAATGTTCGCCTTTGGAATGGCGTCGGTAGCTTTCGCGGGTTCCTTTGTTTCTTTCAAGAATCTGGATTTGACGCGTCCCTGCTCTTTGGCCGCGTCCAAAGTGATCCGCGTCTCCTGACCATCGGCGGCCAGAATCGCGCCTACGCTTCCGAGTACCAGCAGAATGAGTATCTTGAGACTCTTCATAACCTGCGTTTCGTTCTTCGCCAGCTTCGGTGGGGATTGTCTGCTCTGGCGAGTCGGCGACCGAACGGGAGGGATGATCTCGGCGGGAGTTTCATTGGAGGACGATGCTTCCGCAGAGCGTGGCGATTCTAAGATTGGCACCACGACACAGCGAGCCAGCATAGCGGCTACGCTTGGCAGCCTGAAGCAAAAAGTACCTCACTGCCGAATTGCTTGCCAAGCATCACAACGACGAGATCAAGCAATTCATCCACCTGCTCTCACGGCTTCGCGATCGCTTCATCCCGGCGACAGAGGTTGCCAAACTGCTGCCGGGCCGAACGGTTTGAGTTCAGATGATCGATACTTTGCTGAGGCCGTTCGGAGACTTGCCGACGATTGGAGAACATTTGCCATGACCAACGAATTGCGACAGCAAGTTCTGACCGCTCTGACAGACAGATGATCGCCGTTGAAATTCGCGAATGAGTTTTCCGACACTTTCCTCGAGATGTTGTCCAAACGATGAGCGTGCCCGTAGTTCCAAAGGTGTCGTCGAGTGTCAAAGCAACGGCCTATCATGAAGCGGGGCATGCCGTGGTCGCTCTGGCTCTGGGCCGCACGGTGCAGCGTGTCAGCATCTTGCCGGGACACGGCTGGCTCGGACGCTGCGAGTTTCAAAAGGGACGAGTTCGACCGTCAGAAGATTGGCTGGAACGTGAGATTCTGATTTCACTCGCCGGCGCAGCGGCCGAGGCTCGACACACTGGAGCGTATGCCTGGGACGGAGCCAT
>CAZILR010001021.1:0-2199 GCA_964539995.1 uncultured Planctomyces sp. | reverse complement strand
GGCATCAAGCAGTGCGACAACCAGAAACACAGTTTCATGCAGAGTTTTCTCGGTCGTTCCGGCGGGAACCTTGTCCTTCGGTTCGGCAGAAACAGCCGAACCGACTGCGGAAGTTCGTCAAAACACACCAACACCCTCTGAGGCTTGCAACTCAACTTGCCCGACTGTTGCGATCGTGACATTCTGCGAGTCGTCCATATTCGACACAGTCTCTTCCCTCATCGCATGCAACCTTGACCACGGTAATCGCCGATAGTTGCAGAGATGCGAACGAATGCTCGGCCATTCGGATTTGTGGCTGAACAGGCAAGGAAATGTCGATGTCGCGGTTTCGTCTACTGCTGCCGGGCCTCGTGATGGTGGGAGGACTGTTGTCTTCCACCGCCGCATTCGGTTGGCAATCCCCCTCCGCTGGCGTAACTCGTGACCTTGGACAGAATACCGCGTTGATCTCCGACGAGGACGAATTCGTTTTGCAGGACAAAACTCCTGCCAAACCGAACGAAGCCACGAAGCCACCCGCTCGGCCACAAACGCCACCGGCAACGCCCACCCGGCCAGCGCCACGTCCTGCCGTACCACCGGCTCCAGCACCGCCGCAGCCGCAGTTCAACCCATTTGTGAACCCGCAACCGAATCAGCCGTACTTGGCTCGACTGTCACGAGCACCCGACATGTTCGGCGATTCGTTCATACCGCTCAACGCGACGATCACGATCGGAACACCCACCGCCGGCCAACCGAAGGGTGTGCTTGATCTGCCTCTTGCCGGAGGGAGCCGCCGATTCAAAAACGAACACGCTCGCGCGCTGCCGACGGATCGTGTCTTTGGCACCTATCACCACTTCCACAACGCGCTCGAAGCCAGCGCACTGACCCCTGGCTTCCGATCGACGGATGCCAACGTCGATCGTTTCACGCTCGGATTTGAGAAGACGTTCGCGGAAGGGAATGCCTCAGTGGAATTGCGGTTGCCCATGAGCGTTCCCGTTTCACTGTCATCGCCCGATGCCCTGTACCGCACCGATACCGTCGGCGATTTAGTCGTGACTCTGAAAGGCTTGCTCTACTCCGACGAGTCGCAAGCGTTTGCCCTCGGCTTGGCAATCAACACTCCCACCGGCAACGACCTGAATGTCTCGCTGCCAAATTCCGGCGCTGGGGGAACCAACCTGACGCTCGACAACAACGCTCTGCATTTGATCCCGTTCCTGGCCTACCAAGCCGCTCCGACGGACGATTTCTTTTTCAATGGCTTTCTGCAGTTCGATTCACCGACCAACTCCAATTCGGCGCAGGTTCGCAATAACGCTGCCGTCGACAATCTCAAGATCACCGATCAAACGCTGATGTACGTTGACACCTCGTTCGGCTACTGGCTGTTCCGTGATCCCGAAGCGGAGTTCCTGACGGGGCTCGCCGGACTGCTCGAACTGCACTACACCACCGCGCTCACCAGCGCCGATGTCGCCGCGGATCGCAACAATGTCGTCACGTTCGGCTCAAACGCCGGTAGCCTCGACGCGATCAATATGACTTTCGCTCTACACACCGAAATCGCCCGCAACACCATCATCCGAGCCGGCTACGTCACGCCACTGCGTGATGGCAATCACCGCTTCTTCGACAGCGAATTCACCATCGCGGTCATCTTCCGCCGGTAGCCGCGTCAAGCAGGCTCTCGACTCATGTCTCTTCTCCCCTCACCCCGAAGGGGCGAGGAGAGGAAGAGAAATTCAACTACCGAATGAACCGCTTCACATAATCCGCGCCCAAGCCAACCGACTCGAAGTGGCGGCGGCAGAGGTCGATCTTGGTGTGGACGTCGTCGTAGCCGCAGGCTTGGTGTTGGTCGTTGAAGTAGATCAGCGCGCCGCAGACGTGGAACAGCGTGATCATCTCGTCGTCGGTATCGACCGTCAGCGTGTGGACTTCGCCGGGAGGCTCGAAGACGTAGTCGCCAGCCTTCGCGATCCAATTGTGTTCGAGATATCGCCACGTCCCTTTGATGACATAGCCATGCACCGGCGCGGGATGCCGATGTCGGCTGAGCACTCCGGATCGCCGCACGCGAAGCAGGTTCACCCACTCGCCTTGCACTGTGTTGAGAAGCAGCGGACGAAACCAAATGTTCGGAGCCTGCGGCACCCACAACCGCTCGTCATCGGGAATCGCCGTCGTGACCAAATCCGAAACGGC
>CAZILR010001020.1:0-2201 GCA_964539995.1 uncultured Planctomyces sp. | reverse complement strand
TGAAGCTGCCGGTTGACGCGCCGCCGCTGTTGTTCGTTCACGCTTCGGACGATCCGATCAGCGACGTGGAGCACAGCGTGACGTTCTACCTAGCGTTGAAGCGTGCCGGCATTCACTCCGACTTGCACGTCTATGCCTCCGGCGGCCACGGCTTCGGTGTGCGGCCGACGAAGGCCGCGTGTGCCGCGTGGACACACGCCTGCACGGACTGGTTGAGAAATCGTGGGTTTCTGCCTGAAAATCCCAAGCAAGAATCGTCACGGCCGAACGAATCTCTTCCGTAAGTCCTTGAACCGAGCGGCTTGAAGTTGGCGATGGCAAACCACTAGCCTCGCTCGGAGTCGTTACCACCCTAACCAAACTCGATGTGGAGGTGCTGTCATGGAATTCGCCTTGGTGGTCGCCGTCACGATTGTCTTTCCGCCGATCCTGCTGTTCGGATTCTTTGTGGTCAATCCGCGAGAAGAAATGGTCGTCCTGCGGTTCGGCCAGTACATCGGCACACTGAAAACCGAAGGCATTCGTTGGATCCATCCGGTCGGGCGTTCGTTGCGACGGATTCCGACGCGCGACTTGACAATGCACATGGCGACTTCGACCGTCGTCGAACGCAACGGCAGTCCGATCAACATCAGCGCGGTGGTCGTGTATCGGGTCCAGGACACTCGTAAGGCGGCGTTGGATGTCGAGAATTTTCACTCGTTCATCGCCGACCAAGCCGGTGCAGTCATCAAGCGCGTCAGCTCGCGATTCCCGTATGAGTCGCCGGATCACTCCGAGCCTTGTTTGAAGAGCGAAAGCGAAGAAGTCACGAAAGCTTACATCGCTGAGTTGCAACACGCGGTCGAACCAGCCGGCATCCGAGTGCTGAGCGTGAAGTTGAATGATCTCACCTACGCCCCAGAAATTGCTGATGCGGCAACAGGCGCTGGCTCTGATCGACGCTCGCAAGACAATCGTTCAAGGTGCCGTCGCGATCGTCCATGACGCCGTCGAACAACTGCGAGCGGCCGGCTTGGAGGTTGCTCCGGCCCAGAAGGAAGTGCTGATCTCGAACTTGCTGGTCGTGCTGTGCAGCGGCGAACACGCTCAGCCGGTGCTGCAAGTTCAAGCATCACAGAAGTCGTGAGCACAGACACCAACTCTGGCTGTTACTTTTTGAGCTTCTCAGCGTCCACGGACGTCATCGCTCCGTAACCGGGACGCCAGTTGGCTTGGAATTCGGCTTGGCCGACGAAGTCTTCGTTGCGCAGCGAGGCTCGCCAGTCGGTGAGCGTGCGGTCGGAACGATCGACATGCACTTTGACAAGGTAGCGTCCAGCGGGAAGTTGGCCCAAACCACGTTGCCATTCTTTGGCTCGTGCGGAGTCGGCGGCGGCCAGCAGCGTGATGGTGTGTTGCCAGAGCCGAGGTTTCGCGGCCACCTGCCGATCGGAAATCGCGATCGGCAGGTCTTCCCAGGTCTTCGCGCGGTCGTCCCAGCGGTAGATCGTCACTTGCAACAATTTATCTCCCCAATCCGGAGCCGTGTTGGTGAGCTTGAACCACAGGTCACTGGTGAATTCCTTGAGCCGTCGCGGATCGGACTCCGGCAAGTCAGCGGCCTTGACGTACTCATCGCGAGCGACCTTCGCGTAATCCTCCAGCCAAGTGCGGAAGCCTTTGTAGCCCAGGTCGCCTTTCAGAAACTTCTTGCCACCGCCGTGATCGACTTCCTTGAGCGGCTTGAGCAACAGCAGACTTTTCCCCGGGTCGTCGATGTCGATCAAATTCTTCTTACGGATGAGGTAAGTCATCGTTTCGGCTGCGGACTTTTTCATCCACGAGACCTGCTCGCCGTTTTCCTTCACGAGCTTGCGATTCTGGTCCGAGCCTTCTGTGTGACAGCCCATGCAGCGATGCCGCTGGCCCCAGATGTTTTGCTCAAATGCCTCCAGCAACCGGTCGGTGCGGTCGTAGCGAATGACCTCGTCCGGCCGCACCGGCTTGGCAAGTTCGCTGGCCGCCAGCTTTGGTGCGTTTCGCAATTTGGGATCGCGGCAGCACGCTTTGAGCCACTCAGAGAACGCGGCGGCTTCAGACTCGCGAGTCTTCGCGTGCAGCAGGTTGGCTCCGGGATTGTCCGTGTCCTTCATGTGAATGAGCTTGAGAATCTTTGACCGTTCCGGCTGATCGAGATCGACTAAGCCCTGATCGCGCAG
>CAZILR010001019.1:0-2210 GCA_964539995.1 uncultured Planctomyces sp. | reverse complement strand
AAGTCGGTCGCGCTCTACAATCCTGCGAGCACCTCAAAGGAGTGAGCGATGACAAGCACCTTGCCGATTCTTCGCACCGATGACATCGAACATGAACAGGCCTCGCACGTTGCCGGACTGAGCAATCTCGCGGCGCTGCACGCGGATGGCATCGTCCCCGGAGGTTGGTGGCATCGCGACGGCGATCGGATCGAGTGCGATCTCTGCCCACGTCGCTGCGTGATGAAGGATGGCGACCGAGGCTTCTGCTTCGTGCGGCAGAATCTCGGCGGCGAGATGATGCTGACGACTTACGGCCGCAGCACCGGGTTTTGCATCGACCCCATCGAGAAGAAACCGCTGAATCATTTTCTGCCAGGCACCAGCGTGCTGAGCTTCGGGACAGCCGGCTGCAATCTCGGCTGCAAGTTTTGTCAGAACTGGGACATCTCGAAATCGCGCGAAACCGAACGGCTCAGCCAACGCGCGTTGCCCGACGAGGTCGCTCGTGCCGCGCTGGAGATGGGCTGCTCCAGCGTCGCCTTCACCTACAACGACCCGGTCATCTGGGCCGAGTACGCGATCGACACCGCGCGAGCCTGCAAGGAACTCGGCATCAAGTCGGTCGCGGTGACGGCGGGGTACATCACGCCGGAAGCTCGTGGCCCGTTTTACCAATTCATGGACGCAGCGAATGTCGATCTGAAAGCGTTCACTGAAGAGTTCTACTACCGCACGACGCTGTCGCACTTGCAGCCGGTGCTCGACACACTGCGCTGGCTCAAGCACGAGACGAACGTCTGGTTTGAAATCACGAACCTCGTCATCCCGCAGGCCAACGATAGCCTCGACGAAATCCAGCAGATGAGCGACTGGATTCTGGAAGCGGTCGGCGACGAAGTGCCGCTGCACTTCTCAGCATTTCATCCCGACTTCCGAATGCTCGACCGCCCGCGCACTCCGCACGAGACGTTGATCGCCGCGCGAGACGTCGCGATGAAGGCCGGGTTGAAATACGTCTACGTCGGCAATGTCGATGACGTGACTCGGCAGAGTACGTTCTGCCCCAACTGCAAAAAGCGGCTCATCGAACGGAACTGGTACGAACTCGGCGAGTACGCGCTCGACCGTGACAAATGCCGTCATTGCGGCACGCACATCGCCGGTGTGTTTGCCACACGTCCCGGCAACTGGGGCCGCAAGCGACAACCGATCGATCTGCGACAGTTCCACTCACCCGATCGGGACAAGCCGCTCATGTTGCCGGAACGACCGCTGAGGCCGAGCGATCCCAACGTAGCAGGCACACTCCGTGTGCCGCCGCAATCAGGTGGCGGCCAGGCTGCGAACAAGTTGCCAGCGGCGGACGGCACACGGAGTGTGCCTGCTACGATTGCCAAGCCATCCTCCGCACAGCGACAGGAAACCATCACCGTGCAAATCCCCAAGACCGCGCCGAACCTCTCGCCGACGCAGCGACAGATTCTGTTTGCCACCGCCGCCGAACTCGTGAGAGCCGCCGCCGAAGGACGTGCCCCGGAAACTTCCGCCTTCGATCGCAGCGGCATGAGATTGAATATCGTGTCGGGGACGTTCGTCAGTCTGAAACGTCGCGGCCGATTGCGTTCTTGCTGCGGCTCGTTCGGGCAGGCGATGCAACTCAATCAGTGCTTGCGCGAAGCAGCCAATCGGACGGCGACAAACGATCCGCGTTTCCCAAAAGTCTCGGTCAGCGAGCTGCCGCATCTCGATCTGGATGTCTGGCTGCTGTTCGCGCCGGAGCAAGTCACCGAACGGGGTCTCGACCGCATCAAGGCGGTGACGATCGGCAAGCACGGCTTGCAGATTATTCGCGGCCAGCAGCGCGGCCTGCTGCTTCCCGGAGTCGCCACGGACAACGATTGGGACAGCGAAGAGTTCTTGAATCAGGTCTGCGTGAAGGCCGGCCTGCCGCCGACCGCGTGGAAGTCGGACGACACAACGCTGTTTCGCTTCGAGGGAGAAGTCATTCACGGCCCGATGTCGAGTGCCGGTCAGATCGGAGCCAGCGTCCCGCCGCGACCGCTGTTGACGACCGCCGAGTTCGATCAATTGACGCAGTTCGCTCGACAGACGGTCGATTCACTGCTTCGAGGCATGACGCCGCTTTACTTCTGCCCCGGAGTTCCCGATGCCGACATCCACGGCGTCTCGGTCATGATCACTCAGCCGGGGACGAATTTCTGGCTGTC
>CAZILR010001018.1:0-2214 GCA_964539995.1 uncultured Planctomyces sp. | reverse complement strand
GGATGGCTACGACACGGTCGAATGGCTCGCGAAACAAAAATGGTCCACAGGGAAGATCGGGACGTTCGGCAGCTCGCAAGCAGGATTTGCTCAGAACTTTCTAGCGGTGACTCGGCCGCCGCATCTCGTCGCGCAGTACATGATCGACACGGGATTGAGCCTGTACCAGGAAGGCTATCGGATCGGCGGGACGACTCGGCCGGAGCGGTTCAAAGGGACGACTACTGGAAGCAGGAAGATTGCTCGCGGCACTTCGACAAGATGGACGTGCCGTGCTTCACGATCGGCAGTTGGTTCGACTTCATGAACATCGGCTCGATCGAAAGCTATCGTGGCCGGCAGCATCGAGCCGGCCCGAATTCGCGCGGCAAACAGCAACTGCTCATCGGCCCGTGGCTGCACGGCGGGTATCTCGGCAAGAACACGAACAAAGTCAGCGAGTTGACCTTCCCAGAGAACGCGAAGTTCGACGCCGAGAATCATTTGATCCGCTGGTTCGATTTCTGGCTGAAGGGCAAAGACAACCTCGTCGATCGCGATCCGACGATCCGCTACTACGTCATGGGCGAATGTAGCCCTGTCGCTCCGCGACAGGAAAGCCGAACGTCAGTTGACGACGCGACTACGACCAACCTTCGATCCACAATCGGGGCGCACTCCGCGCTCGGCAATCCTGTCGCGGAGCGACAGGGCTACGTTGGTAACGTCTGGCGAGAGACAAACGATTGGCCGATCTCGTCAACAGCGACGTCGTACTTCCTGCGCGACGGCGGAAAACTCAACACATCAATGCCGACCGAGGCCGATTCGAGCGTGACGTTCCTGGCCGATCCGCTGAAGCCAGCGAACATCCCGAACAACAAGGGGTTCCCCGGCGCGGCGGATGCTCGCAAGTTTGAAGAGCAAGCCGAGGTCCGCACCTTCACGACCGAACCGCTTACCGAGCCGGTCGAATGGACGGGGATTGTGAAGACCGAACTGTTCGTCACAACAACAGCGAAGGACACCGACTTCATTGTCCGAGTCTGCGACGTCTATCCCGATGGCCGCTCGATCCTGCTGGTCGATTACATCCGCCGCGGCCGCTACCGCGACGGCTTCGAGCAGGA
Organism: uncultured Planctomyces sp.; assembly: GCA_964539995.1. Taxonomy (GTDB): domain Bacteria; phylum Planctomycetota; class Planctomycetia; order Planctomycetales; family Planctomycetaceae; genus SXKJ01. The sequence goes on along the minus strand of CAZILR010001018.1, from coordinate 1,105 downwards.
GGTTTTCTTCACGCCCGACAAAGTCGAGAAGGTCGCGTTCGAGGCCGGTTGGATCAGCCAAATCTTCGCGAAGGGACATCGCATACGAGTCACCGTCGCCAGCACCGGCGCTCCGTTCTTTGAGCCGAACCCGAATACTGGCGAACCGTTTGGCCTCGAATTCCCGTCGAACGCCGTTATGGCGACGAACACGGTGCAACTCAACAAACAACACGCCTCACGAGTGATCGCGCCGCTTCGGTGATCCGCCGAGCGCGGTCGCGACGTTCGGTGATGCCGTTTGTACCGATCGCGAAAGGATGACACGGGCCGACGGAATTGGCGACCAGTCGCGTCGTGTCGGCGATACCGAGCCGAGATGGACGGCCGCTGATCGGAGTGGCAGATTCTGCAATTCAAGACGCTCTGAATGCCGAGAGCCAAAGAGTTGAGTCCCTTTTCTCAGGAAGTCCGCGCGTGTCGATTTCGTTTCGATCGCTGTTCGCCGTCTGCCTCGCGGCTTTGGTGGCAAGCCTGCCGAGTCGTTCGTTGGCAGACGATTCTGCCATCCACCGAGTCGTCGGAGTCGCGGGTTGCACAGCCGCGAGCTGCCACGGAGGCAAGTCTCTGATCGGTGGCGAGGCGTCCGCCTGGCTGGCTCGCGACGTCGCGCATCGCCGAGCATTCGATGTGCTCTTCAACGAGACGTCAGTTCGTATGGCGCAGCAACTCGGACTCAAAGCCGCGCACACCGACACTCGCTGCCTGGCCTGTCATTCGACCACGGCGTCATTGCACGGCGTGGAGCATGGCGAACGATTCGCGGTCGAATACGGCGTCGGCTGCGAGAGCTGTCACGGCGCTGCCGGCACCTGGATCGCGCGACACACTGAGCGTTCATGGCGATCGCTGTCAGTGGATTCCAAGTCCGCTCTCGGCTTCCGCGATCTCCGTTCGCTGACCGTTCGCGCGGAGTCCTGCGTCGCGTGTCACGTCGGATCGCCCAAAGCGACCGTCGATCATGACCTTATCGCCGCCGGGCATCCTCGGCTCACGTTCGAGATGTCCGCGTATCACGCGATGTTACCGAAGCACTGGGACTCGGCCGCCGAGTTGCAGCGCGATC
>CAZILR010001017.1:0-2221 GCA_964539995.1 uncultured Planctomyces sp. | reverse complement strand
TGCCGCAAGAGAATCACAGCCTCGATGAAGTCCGCATGCGCGGTTCGTTCAACATCCCGACGGACGTCACTCCTGCCAGCGTGTTCGCCGACGTTCGCCGAGTGTTACGCCCCGACGGTCGCCTGCAACTGCACTTCCTGACGTCGGATCGTCCCATCGCCGACAGCGATGTCAAACTGTCGGGTGCAGCCGCTCATGTTCGCCGAGTCCCCGCGCTCAGCGATTTGTTGCGAGACCTCGCGAAAGCCGGATTCGTCAATGTGAAGTTCGAGAAGTACGCGGCAACTCCCTGCTTCCGTCTCGGCGAAGCATCGCTGCGAGAGACATTACTGACCGCAATCAGCCCAGCCTGCACCGCCGCAACCAGATCCGCCGCGGGACAGCAGAAGGCGCTGTATCGAGGCCCATTCGCTCAAGTGACCGACGAATTTGGAACGAGCTTCCCGCGCGGTCAGTTCGTTTCGATCGCCGACGAACAGGCTCACGCCTTGCTCGCGGGACCAATCGGAGAATCCTTCATCGTGTGTGCTGGCGAAGGACTGCTCGCGGCGGCCTGTTCTGCCAGTTAATGCCGACGTGCATCGAAATTGAACAAGACTGGTTGTGGCCGTATCATCCGATTGCACGACAACGGATGTCGGTGCCACTTCCTCTGGTTCCTTTCGACGGCGGCAACGTGACTCCAGAACCTCTGCAATCGGACCCGCTTCAATCGGATCACTGCGCCGAAAAGCTGCGTGCCCTCGGCGACCCGATCCGGATCAAGATCATCGACTCGCTGCGAGTCTGCCCGATGAACGTGAGCGAGCTGGCCGACTGCTTGGAATTGGAAGTCGTCACCATCTCGCACCATCTGGGCGTTCTTCGTCACGCGGGTCTCGTCGAACGCAAGAAGGAAGGCCGCTTCGTCGTCTACAGCCTCCACGAAGAGGTCTTCAAGCGAACGAAGGCCGCGCGGATCACCGAACACATTGACCTCGGCTGCTGTCGGCTGGAAATTCCGCGCTAAATGTCGAGGATCAGCTCTGTCTGCCAACCGCTCTCGGTGTGTTGGACGCTCAAGCCGTGGTAGGTAATCGCTTTGACTTCGTGAGCTAGCCGATGCCGAGCCGGATCGCTCGGCTCGCCGCGAACCATCGCTTCCAGACCCTGTTCGTTCAGACGCAGTTTGAACTCACAGCACAGCAGCTTGCTTGTCTCGAACCGGAACAGCAGTTCGTTGAGCCAATCGAACAGTAAATAATCGGTCTCGGTGCCGGCGAGTTGGATCGTCTCAGTCAGCGCCGGTCGGATGTCGTCGATGTTCTCGATCAGCAGCGACGTCAGCCCGCGAGCGGCTTCGACGAACAGCTCTTCGAGCGTCGCGGCTGAGACTCGCAAGCCGATGTCAGCGGTGTGATCGAAAGTCTCGAACATGCGTCCCTCGTGGGGCAGGTTTTCAACCTGCCCGTCCAGGCCGGGCAGGTTGAAAACCTGCCCCACGATCACACGACTCGGCGGTACTCTGCATCCAACCCGCTGGCCAGAAACTGGATCACGCTCGGAGCCAGATGATTGAAGTACTCCCACGAGTGCCCGCCGTGCGATGTCGTGAAGTCTCGCTCGAAAGGGACGCCGGACGAATTCAATTTGCTGACGAGCTTCTCGACGCCCGGCAGCGCATCGCGGTCGGTCGGATCGCACGCCAGGAATTGGTGCCGCGGCCAGTTCAAGCCTTGCACCTGCAACGTCGCCGTCTGCTGCCGAGCGGCTTCTTGATCGGCGAACATCTCATCGAGCGGCAGTCCTTGTCCCATCCAGTCTTGAAGGTCGATCACCGGCGAGATCGCGGCGATGACGGGGAACTCGTTCGGATGCCGATAGGCCAACTGCAACACTCCTTGCCCACCCATGCTCACGCCGAACGCCGCGAGCGCGGGAGGCTTCACGTTCCAAGTGGCTTCTAGCCACGGCAACACGTTCGAGCGGATGTGTCCAATGGGTGACAGCTCGGCATCGAACTCCGGACAAACAACCGGCAGCCACCAAGAGCGTTGACCGTGAGGACAGATCGCTCGCAGACCGTGACGTTCGAGTTCGGCGGTGTACGCGACGTTGTTCACGAGTGTCTGCAAGCCGTGGCCGTGCAAGAAGAGAACGGCTCGCGCGGGATCGCTCGGACGTGACGGTTCAAAGATGTCGGCCGCTTTGCCGGCGATTTCGATTGTTTGCCACTGATTCA
>CAZILR010001016.1:0-2221 GCA_964539995.1 uncultured Planctomyces sp. | reverse complement strand
CCGCGCGCACGCCTGCGGCTCGCGGTTAAACGACGTCCAACAGGATCCTCGCGATGACGCGATTTCGAGAGCGAGCGACGGACGAAGCGGGCCAGGCGGTCGAGGGGGACTTGTCGGCTCCGTCGATCGACGTGGCCCGTCAGGAGTTGGCTCATCGCGGCTGGCAGGTGATCGAATTGATGGCGATCGAGTCCGCTGCGCCAAGCACTGCTCGATCGGACCTGCCGTTCGAGAAGTTGACCGGTGCGGATGCGGAGTTGCTGGCGGGGCAGATGGCGAACGTGACCGGAGCCGGCTTGCCGTTGTCGGCCGGGTTGCGGGCGCTCAGCGAGGAGGTTCCGTCGTTTCGCGTGCGACGCTGGTTGCGAACGATCAGCGATCGGCTGGAACGCGGTCAGTCACTGGGCGCGGTGGCTCGCGAGGCGGAAGGTTCGTGGCCGCGGTACTTCCTGGCGATGTTGTTTGCCGGGCAGCGAACCGGAAAGCTGCCGACGTTGCTCAACGAGTGCGTCGTGCATTTGCGAACGACCGCCGAAGTGCGTCGGCAATTGTGGGTGGCAATGGCGTATCCCGGAGTGCTGATTTTGGCCGCGTGGCTCTTGCTGAGCTTTCTCACGACGTGGTTGCTGCCGCAATTCAAAAGTATTTTTCTCGCCTTCGGCACGGAACTGCCGGTGATCACGGTTGCGATTCTGGCATGGTCGGACTTCATGAGTTTTCTCGGTTGGTGGTTCTTACCGTCGTTGGTTGTGGCCGCGTGGTTGGCCTGGATCGCGAGTGACTCGCTGGGCTACGAGCGTGCGCGAGACGCTTTGGTCAGCCGCGTTCCGTTGTTCGGAGAGGCTCGGCGTTCGGCCGCGCTCGGGGAGTTCTGCCGGCTGCTGAGTTTGTTGGTGAAGTATCAAGTCGGTCTGCCGGAAGCCGTGCGGCTTGCGGCGGGAAGCGTGCGTGACACGGATTTGCGCGAGGCGTGCCTTGAATTAGCGACGCGCGTGGAGTCGGGCGAGTCGCTGTCCGAGGCCGCAACTGGGATCGGTCGTTTTCCGCAGGATCTGCTGCATCTGTTCCGTTGGGCGGATCGAGGCGATGACTTCTCCGAAGGACTGCAAAACGCCAGCGAAGTGCTGAGTGCTCAAAGCCGAGTTCACTCACACACGTTGGCGATCATTTGCGAACCGGCGGTGACCATTGCCATCGGTGTCACCGTCGGCCTGACCGTGATCGCTCTGTTCATGCCTTTGGTGAAACTGCTGAATGATTTGAGTTGAGTGTCGTGGGGCAGGTTATCAACCTGCCCGTCGATGATGCCGGGCAGGTTGAAAACCTACCCCACGCGAGGAAAGCCGTGGAACTGATTCCCGTCGTATTTGCCGCCACAATCTTGCTACCTCTGCTGCTGGCGGTCTCGCTGCCGCAGTTGGTGTGGACGCTGCGCGTTGTGCGGCGTATTCGCGATTGGCAGGACAGCGAGCGGAACGGAATCGAGCTGGTGCCGTTCGCCAGCGCCAGTCGTTGGGCTGCGTGGAGTTGGTTCATCGGCGTGGTGTTGTCCCTCGTTGTCGTTACCGAAGCGAACATTCGCAACGATGTGAACATGATTGCGATGTGCGCCGTCATCTCGCTGTGGTGCTTGCTGCAATTGATCGTCAGTTGGTTGTCGTGCAATGTATGCCGCGAGGTCAGTCGCTTCTCGGCGATGCGGCAACTGGGCGAGCAAGGCTTGGCCGATGCCGCGTTGTTGTTCCCGGAAGGGTTTGGCAAACCGATTACCGCGTCGTCGTTGAAGCTGCGAGTCAACACGCTCTCGCGAGTGTCGCTGGCATGGCTGATCTTCCTGTCGGCTTGGGCGGTTGTCGGATTGTTGGCCTTGCTCGCGCACGGACTCGGCAGCATCTCGTCGTCCGCCGGGCAATTGTTGTTGCTGTTCGCGGCGTTCGTGCTGCCAGGGCTGATCGCGCTGTTCGTCATGCGATATGTGGTCGAGTCGCGTGCTCAGCGAGCACATTTTTTGTGGTTTCTAGCGATGACGACTCAAAAACAACGCCCGATGGCGACGGAATTGATGGCTTGGGGCCGGTCGCATCCGGGCCGATTCGGTTCGCAGGTGCTGGAGGTGGCTCGTGACATCGGCGTCGGCGAGTCGTTGTCCGAAGCACTGGCGGCGCAACGCGGATTGCTGCATCCGTCCGACCTGATGTCGGTGCGCGTTGCCGAGCAAACC
>CAZILR010001015.1:0-2223 GCA_964539995.1 uncultured Planctomyces sp. | reverse complement strand
TGATTTGGTGGGACGTCGAAAAGCGTGAACCGACTCGCAAAGTGAAGGCTCACGAGTTGTGGATTCGGCGGCTTGTCATCAGCCCCGACGGCAAGACGATCGCCAGCGTCGCCGACGACATGCAGTGCAAACTCTGGAACGCCGAGACCGGCGAGATGCTGCGGCAATTCAGCGACCACAAGCCGATCACGCCGCACGATTTTCCCAGCATGTTGCAAGCAGTCGCGTTCTCGGCCGACGGCAAGTTCATCGCAACCGGCGACAAGACCGGGCACGTTGCGATTTGGGAATCGACGACCGGTTCAAAGGTCGCCACCGTCGAATCGCCTGGCCTTTACACTTGGGATCCGCGTCAGCGTCGGCATTCGATTGGCGGCATCCGAGCACTCGCATTCTCGCCGGACAACAAGTTGCTGGCGGTCGGCGGTATCGGACAGATCGGGAACATCGACCATCTCGACGCACCCGCGCGGATCGAAATTTTCGACTGGCAAAAGGGTGAGCGGAAGCATGAACTCAACAACGACAAGTTCAAGGCATTGGTCGAAGACCTCGCGTTTGATCCGTCAGGAAAGTGGCTACTGAGTTCCGGCGGCGCGGGAGACGGCTTCGTGACGTTCACGGACATCGAAACCGGTAAGCCGATTCATCAAGACAAGCTGCCGATGCACGTCCACCAGTTGGCGTTGAACGAGTCGCACGATACGTTGTTCGCCGTCGGCCACCACAAGCTCGTCGTCTGCGAGTTCAAAGCGGCCGACCCGCCGCCAGCCGAACAAAAGTAGCCATCACCGCTCCGCGTGATGAGCCTTTAAGAGAGCGAACTGATCGGCGGACCAACTTGCCATTCGTGACCGTGATCTGGAAGGCTCATCTCGCGGGAGCGAGATGGCTACTTTTCGCTGCCAATTTCAAACAGGAGTGCTCCGATGTCCGCTCGATCCACTCGTCGTGATTTTCTGAAGCACAGCGTTGTTGCCGGAGCCTCGGCGTTCACGGCGGCAAGTTGGAACCGTGTGTACGGGGCGAACGAGAAGCTCAACCTCGCGTCGGTCGGGTGCGGCGGCAAAGGGTGGTCGGATCTCGAAGGGACGACGAAGAGTCCGCACGTCAATGTCGTCGCGTTGTGCGACATCGACGAAACGACGAATCATCTCGGCCGAGCGGCAGAGAAGTATTCCGCCGCGAAAAAGTTCTTTGACTACCGCAAGCTGCTCGACGAGGCAAAGTTGTTCGACGCGGTGCTGGTTTCGACGCCGGATCACATGCACGCTCCGATTTCGCTGCCGATGATGCAGCTTGGCAAGCACGTCCACTGCCAGAAGCCGCTGACGCACACGGTGCATGAGGCTCGGCAGATGCGGTTGGCGGCGAAGACGTACAACGTCGTCACGCAGATGGGAAACCAGATTCAGTCGTACTCGGAATATCGCACGGCCGTCAAACTGGTGCATGACGGGGCGATCGGCAAAGTGAAAGAGGTCTACTCGTGGCAAAGCGGTGCGATGGGCTGGATGCTCGCGGATGATCGTCCAGCCGGCGAAGACCCGTTGCCATCGACCGTGCATTGGGACGAGTGGCTCGGCGTCGCGCCGCCGCGGCCGTTCAAGAACAAAATCTATCACTCGTTCAACTGGCGAGCTTGGCAGGATTTTTCCAACGGCCAGCTTGGTGACTTCGGCTGCCACATTCTCGATCCGGTGTTCATGGCGGTGAAGTTGACCTCGCCGCTGACGGTGTTCGCGGACGCTCCGAAGCTCAACAAAGAAATCTGGCACAAGTGGTCGAAGGTCATCTACGAGTTCCCCGGCAACGAGCTAACCGCCGGCAAGACGGTCAACGTGACGTGGTTCGACGGCGACGGGCACAAGCCGTCGAACGACCTGCTCGGTCTGCCAGCCGGTTTCAAGCTGCCCGGCTCCGGTTCGGTGATCGTCGGCGAGAAAGGCTCGCTGCTGATCCCGCATGTCGCGGCTCCGAAGCTCTTCCCAGAAGAGAAATACGCCAGCTTCAAAATCGAAATGGTCCCGGCTCGCGACCATTACGTCACGTTCGCCGATGCCTGCCGAGGCGTCGGACACACGACCTCGTTGTTCGACTACTCTGGCCCGCTGACCGAGACGGTGCTGCTGGGCACGATTGCGATTCGCCTGCCGGCTCAGACTCAGCGCTGGAACGCGGCCGAGTTGAAATTCGCGACCAACGACAAAGCGACTGCTCTGC
>CAZILR010001014.1:0-2228 GCA_964539995.1 uncultured Planctomyces sp. | reverse complement strand
ACCTTCGGAGGGTCGACTGCCATCCGTCACACTCCGAGGACGTTGATCTCGTCATGTTCCTCGTAGCCACGCTCGTGAGAGCGTGGGCGATCTCGTCATTCACCGATCCCACGCTCTTGGCGAGCGTGGCTACCAATTGAAAAGCCCTGCCGAGGAATCGAACCCCGTTCCGCTGTTTACAGGACAGCCATGTCAGCCATCACACCCGCAGGGCATTGCCGATTTTCGATTTTGGATTTGTCATTATCGATTGGGGTGCAAATTCAATCACAAATCCAAAATTGAAAATCAAAAATCTAAGAGTGCCTCGCCTGGGAATTGAACCCAGTCCGGCGGATTAAGAGTCCGCTATGCCCACCGTTACACCCGCAAGGCAAACGTAACCGTCACACTCCCGCGTGACGGCGACTTTTAGCGACAGCGTGAGGATTCGAACCCCATGCAGCGGTTTTGGAGGCCGCTTGCTCTCCCACGAGCACACTGCCGAAATCAATGACGAATGACGAAAGACCCACTGACGAAGTAATAGCAAAGCCCGAATGACGAAAGGTGCGACACGCACGACCAACGACGCTCAACGAATTGCTTCGTCATTCGGATTTCTTTCGTCATTGGGTACTTCGTCATTCGTCATTAGCGCAGCTCGACGCTCCAGTACGCCTCGCTGAGGAACCGTGACCAGCTCTCGATGCGGACTTCCGGCGAAACGTAGAACGCGCGCCACGCCGGTTGAGCCGGCTTGTGCTTCAAGCGCAGTCCCGCTTGCTCTGGAGTGCGGTCTGCCTTGAAGGCGTTGCACGTCACGCAGGCCAGCACGCAGTTCGACCAGCTCGACGCGCCACCCTGCGATCGCGGGATGACGTGGTCGATGGTCAGCTCGTCGCTGCCCGGCTGGTCGCCGCAATACTGGCAAGTGAAATGGTCTCGCTTGAACAAGTTCCGCCGCGAGAACGTCACCGCCTGACGCGGCAGCCGGTCGTAGTGAGTCAACGTCACGACCTCCGGCACGCGCAGTCGGATGCGGCCCGCTTGAATGAACAGCTCGCCATCGCACGGCCGCTGCTCCGACCAGTCCTCCCACGAGTACAACTGGAAGTCGCTCGGATCGACCACGCGAGCCGCTCCGCTGAACACCTTCACCAGCGCGCGAGCCACGGTCGCCACCGTGATCGGCTGCCAGTTCCGGTTCAACACCAGCGTCGGCCGAGTGATCGTCGCGACGGACATGACTGACTCTCCCAAATCGAAAATTCCCAGGGTGTCCGACGGGAGTCGAACCCGTACCTCGGCTGTCACAGAGCCGCGTGCAAACACCGCTACACAACGGACACAGTGGCCGAAGTGGGACTCGAACCCACAAACACCAGATTCTGAGTCTGGCCGCTTTTCCGATTTGCGTACCCGGCCAAAAAAATCGCGAGTCCAGGAGTCGCACCTGAACGACGTGGTTTATCGGACCCCGTTGAGCCTCGCTCACTCGCGCGAATTCAGTGGCCAAGGGGAGATTCGAACTCCCAGAATCGGTGGTTTGAGCACCGTGCGTCTTCCAATTGCGCCACTCGGCCAATGGTCTTCATTCCAGCGGAAGGCAAGGGATTTGAACCCTCATCTCATTGTGAGAACCGCGTTAGCAGTGCGGTCCGGCCAACCATATCCGGCTACCTTCCGAAGTCATTTTTGATTTTCGATCTTCGATTTGAATGCAGCCCCAGTCGAAAATCAAAAATCGGCAATCAAAAATTCCAAAGTGGACCCACCGGGAATCGAACCCGGATCGCTTGCTTGCAAGGCAGGCATCCTCCCATTGAACGACAGGCCCGTTTCAGTGTTTGCCGTCGAGCAACGTTCGACGGCGAGTGATCCCGGATGGAGTCGAACCACCGTCTCCTGGGTGTAGGCCAGGCGTCGTTGCCGTTGGACGACGGGACCGAAGACATTTTTGATTTGTGATTTTCGATTTTTGATTTGGAATGCGCTTCTGCGGTTCAATCGAAAATCAAAAATCGGCAATCGAAAATCCCTGAATGACCAAGGTGGGAGTCGAACCCACAAACACCAGGCTCTCGACCTGACCGCTTTGCCGAATTTGCGTACCTGGCCTCTGTCACATTCCAGTAGCGGGTCCGGGAGTCGCACCCGGCCTCCGAGGCTTATGAGACCCCGCTGAGCACTGGCTCACCCGCGTCAGTGTGTGGCGCACGCGGCGCGCGTGCGGTAGTGATCCGGCT
>CAZILR010001013.1:0-2229 GCA_964539995.1 uncultured Planctomyces sp. | reverse complement strand
CACGAATTCGATGTGCGCCACCCTGAGCGAAGGTGACCGAGTGGCTGAAATCGCTACCCGTGACGGTCGCGTCGCCGAGATCGGTGGATGTCGTCGTGTCGAACAGCGTGATCGTGGTTCCGGGAGCCGCGCCGGTGCCGAGGATCGTCAGCGACAGAGAGTTCGTGCGGCCGTCGGTGGACGACTCGCCATGATCAGGCACGATGCTGGTGATATCTGGCGCATCGGGATGTCCCAAGATGAGCGTCCAACTGGTCGAATCGGAGTTGGTCCCAGCATTACCCGCGAGATCGCGAATGCCGGCCGAGTTCACCGTCAGCACATATTCGCCCGCGAGCCCCTGGAACCAATTGATTTCAGAGATTCGGAACGTGTTCCCCGAAAGATGCGACACCACGACTTCGTGCCCGATCAGGCCATGCAAGTCCACCGGCGTACCGTTTCGCGTGAGGACCAAGTCCTCTTCATCAAACGTGTCCGCCTTGATCGCTTCCGAGAAGGTCACGTCCAACCGCGGCACGACGATGTTTCGTGGATTGGTGGTGACGTCTTCCAGATCGGTGATCGTGGGAGCCACGATATCCAACGTCCATTTCGACGTGTCGGAACCGACACCCGCCTCACCGTTGGGCGTCGTGACACCGGTCGCATTCACCGTCAACTGGTACAGGCCGCCTGTCGTGGTCAGCGTTCCCAATCCGCGAATGCGGTAGGTTCGGTCGCCCACCTGATCGATCGTGACGGCGCTGGTGATCAAGTTTGCCGAGCCATCGCGCGTCAGGCTGACGTCATCGCGCGTGAACGACAGGCCGTTGATAACTTGCGAGAAGGTCACATCGACTTCTGAGACGGCGGTGTTTCGTGGAGTCGTGACGCTGGCGACATCCGCGCTGGCATGTACGGTGTCCACGACCCAGGTGTCCGAAGCGTTTCCTTGGCCGGCGTTGTCCGAGGGATCCGAAATTCCCGTCGCATCGACAGTCAGCGTGTACTCGCCGCCGGTCGCCGTGAGCGATCCCAGGCCAGTGATGCGATACGTCGTCGCGTTCACCTGTTCGATTTGGACGGCGCTTGTGATCAGGTTCGTGTGATCGGCACCGCGCGTCAGCGAGAGATCGTGGTAGTCGAATGTCGCCGGATTGATCGCCTCGGAGAACGTGACCTCGACGCTGGATACCGCCGTGCCGCGCGGATCGGGCGAGACATCAATCACATCCGTGACGGTCGGTGCGGACTCGTCTTCCTTGCGGAAGACCAACGTGTAATCACCGGTCCCGTCGAAATCCAAGAGGTGCAACATGTTCTCGCGGCGGAAGGAACTGTTCGACGACGAGAACGTGCGGTGCGTGAGCCAGACATTGTCGTTGATGAACAGCTTGCGGCCGTCGGAGCGGATCACTTCGCGCAGCGGGTACTGGCCGTTTGTGGGATCGGCGACCTTGAGGTACGTCAGGCCGCTGACCTGATTCGCAGTCAAATGGAACGTCAAACCGCTCACGGCAGTGAGGTTGACGTTCGTGGCTTGATTGACGACGTGTTCCGAACCGTCACTGCTGTAGAGCCGATCGGGCGTGTCGCTGGGATCTTCGACGTCGTTGACCAGGAAGTCCGGCATGTCGTCGTTTTCGAATTGCTCCGGTTCAGCACCTTCGGCATAGCCGGTCTGCACGACATGAATCATCTCGTGGATGTCCACGCGATCGATCAGCGACAACTGTTTGTCGCCCAGTCCATCGACGTGCTCGAACTTGGCGCGGTAGTTCACGAACTTGCCCTGCAAGGTCGACGTCATAATGAACTGCGCGACTTCGCTGGTGCCCGCTTCAATCGAGCCGAAATCAACGGTCAACGAGGGCGTCGATTCTTCGTTGCCCACTTTGGTGCCGATGATCTTGAAATCGATCAACAGACCTTTGTCGTTCTCGACGATTTCCGGCTGAGCCGTTGTGATCGTGAATTTGTTGGCGATCCCTTTGCCCGTGTTGCTGACGATCAAACCCAACGAGAACGGCTCGGAAGCCTCGGTCTCGTCGGTGAAGGGGTCGTCGCCGATCACGTCGCGTTGCAGGAAGTAATCCAATTCCAAGCGAGGATCAGGATGAACCGTGATCGAGGCCGGCAGCAGCGGGACGGTGATCAGCGGCTCGGTGCCGTCGTCGTCACGAGTGCCGTCATTGTCGAGATCCTCGTAGTAGCTGAGCGTACCGCCGATGCGATAGACGGTCGGCT
>CAZILR010001012.1:0-2232 GCA_964539995.1 uncultured Planctomyces sp. | reverse complement strand
TTTTGGGTGGTGGGGGGGGGGGGCCCCGCCCCCCCCCCCCGGGGGGGGGTGGGGGGGGCCCCCCCCCCCCCCCCCCCACCCTACAAGCGTCACAGCGTCCCTGAACTCTTCATGACCGGCAGTAGTAGGCCGATGACGACGAACAGGATCATCGCGGCCATCACGATCAGCATCAGCGGTTCGAGTAGTCGGACGGCGAGCTCCAGCAAGCGATGCGTGCGGCGCTCCATCGTGTCGGCGACGCTGATGAGCACATGTTCGAGGTTGTTGGCTTCCTCACCGACGGAAATCATCTCGATCACTTCGGCGGGGAACTGTTTGCTCTGACCCAGCGGAGCCGCGAGCGACTTGCCGGTCGAGACGCTGTCGGCGGCGGAGGCGATGGCGTCAGTCAACACGCGATTGCCGGTTGCGTCTTTGGCGATCCGCAGCGATTGCAGAATCGGCACTCCGTTTTTCAACAGCGTGCCAAGAATGCGGCAGAACCGCGCGACCGCCAAGCTGCGAATCACCGGTCCGAGTGCGGGGAGCGAGATTGCAATCCGGTGCCACTGTCGCAATCCGTGCTCCGTCTTCAGACGCTGTCGGATGACCCAACTTGCAGCGGCAATCGCCAGGATCGTGATGAACCAATAGGTGCCGGCATACTTGCTGAGCGACATCAGCGCCGTGGTCGCCCACGGGAGTTCATCTCGTTCGGCCATGCGTTCGAAGACGCCCGCGAACTTCGGCACGAACCAGACGAGCATCGCCCAGACAACACCGATGCCAGCGGTCAGCAGAAACACCGGGTAGGCCATCGCGCCGAAGACGCGGCCTTTGAGTTCTTGCTGATGCTCGGTGAAGTCCGCGATCTGTTTGAGCACATCCTCCAGAAAGGAGCCTTCCTCGCCGGCTCGGACCATGCTGACGGCCAATTCGGAGAAGATGTCCTCGTGTAACCGCATCGCCTCGGCGAGTCGTGTGCCGTCAGCCACCTTGTCACGCAGATCGCGCAGCACGGTCTTCAAGCCGGCGTGGGACGTCTGCCGTTCGAGCAACTCCATCGACCGCAACAATGGCACGCCCGCCTTCAGCAAGTCGGCGAGTTGCGAAAAGAAGGTCGCCAGGTGTCCCGCTCGTGGCCGGCGAACCCACGCCAGCGCGGGACTCTTGGCTCCTTCGGCCGGCTGAATCTTCACCGGAAAGAGTTGCTTGGCCGACAACTGCGAGACGACATCCAACTCGCTGTTGGCGGTCAGCAGGTCAGCAACCTCACGGCCGGAGAGATCGCGAGCGATGTAGCGGAATTCAGGCATGGCGGCAGGATGTTACGGACGTCTTCGTCCCCTCGCGAGGCTTTTGTCGCAGAATGCCTCGCGCGGATTGCAACGAGTGCCGATTGGAACAGTCGTTCGTTCCCCCGCGAGACCGCCGCCCTTAATCCCGAATCCGTTGCCACACCGGGCTTGCCCGGTGGTCCACGGGACTCTGCACGACTGCGCCTCGTGTTTGGGAAGGAAAAGGATCGAGTAGCGCAAAGCCCCGTGAACCACTGGGACAAGCCCAGTGGGGGGGGCGCTCATTGGAGGACTATTTCTTCGGTTTCGGTCCGACCAGCTCGACGAAGTTGCCGTCCGGGTCGCGATACACGCCCAGGAATCGGCCGTCGGGAATCTCTTGCAAGCCCTTGCTGAGCGGCATCGAACCATAGGCGATCATCCGCAAGTTCGCCGCCGAGATGTCCTTCACGAAGAACGTCGTGTACCGCATCCCCAACGTCGAATGGATGAAGTCCTGATTGGCCTTCTTGCCCGGAGCCTTCTTGAACTCCATCAGCTTCACCTTTGTCGCAGTCTCACCCTTGCCGAGCACCAGCACATGGACCTTGAACGCCTGATTGTCGGTCAGCCCAACGGCCTGAGCTAACCCCGGATCAACATCGAAGCTGTCCAATTCGGTCATGCCGACCGCTTGCGTGTAGAAATCCACCGAGCGTTCGGCGTCCGAACAAACGATTCCGAAATCGACCGTCGTACTCGTGAAGTCCCCCGGTTTGGAAACAGCTTTCTCCTTCTCCTTCGCACCGGTCAGCGTGAACAGGCCGACTCCCAAAACCGCGGCGAGGGTGAGAACTTTGAACGACGGATGCAGTGTCATGTCGAGACTCCTGAAGTGAAGGATGCGAGAAAAAATTTGGTTCTTGAAGCAGAGTTAAGCCAGCACTCCCTGCACAACTTTGCCATGCACGTC
>CAZILR010001011.1:0-2236 GCA_964539995.1 uncultured Planctomyces sp. | reverse complement strand
GGCACCTAACAACTCCAGCAAGCGAGAAAACATTGCGCAACTCAACGACAGACGCCTCCCTGCAACTCACTGTGGCAAGAACGCCGTGAAAAGCTATTAGAGAGCGCCGTTTCGCTTCTGCTTCGCAATTCCAGATTGCTATTCTCAGTAACACATTCTCTTGTGTTCGACGTCGCGATTGTTCCAAGCATTGGTGGGAAAGGCCGCAGATCAAGTCCGACTGCAAAACTAGGGTTGCTGAATCGTAAGATGATTCAGCGTGCACTTGTCTGCCGGTGCCCCCTCGCAGTCCTTGCTAAGGATCCAGCAATTTCTCACCACTTGCGATGAACCTCCTGCAATTGGAGGCACATGATGGCGCTGCACAACCCCGAACTTCTGCCACTTATACCCGAGCGTCTTCTGCGGCGGGCTTATGTCTATGAGACCTATGACACGCGCTTCCGAGCGGCGGCTCGCCTTCTGCAATCGCTTTGGCGTGAAAAACGTGGGCTGGCTCCGGGCATCTATGACAGCGGAGCGGGCGCGCGCCGTCGGCTCGGCAGCCGTCTCGCGAACGATGCTGCGCAAGGTGGCGCGAATTTTCTTAGCTCCGAGATTTTTGCCCAAGCGCGCTGCGATCTTGCCTACCGGGAGCCTGGTGCGTTGATCGACGTGGAAAGAATGCACGCCAATCTGCTGTCGTCGATGCCGCTCGCTTTCAATCTGTTCGCGCCGCTCAAGGCGAACAAGGCTCTCGCGAGGAAGGTGTTCAACCAGCTCACGCCAGACACGCTCAAAGAGGTCTCCCACATCCAGATGGAGCACTCGCCGGGGCGAGGGGATGATACATTCACTGCTGACGGCACCGCCTTTGACGCGTTTGCGACGGCGCGTGCGCCAGATGGTGCACGTACATTCATCGCGGTCGAAGTGAAGTACTCAGAGTCGATGACGGAGCCGGAGGCGCGCCTTCGTCCGCGCTATGACCAGCTTGCGCGGACGTCTGGATTATTCCGCGATCCGGACGACGTGGCGCTGCGGAAAAACCCGCTGCAGAGCTTCTGGCGTGCGCACATGCTGGCGCAGTCGATGGTCGACGCGGGCCTCTATGATCGAGGCGTGTTCGTTCTGATTGCACCGCGCCAGAACAGGGAGGTGCAACGTGCCGCACGTGAGTACGCGAAGCGGCTGACGGGCGATCCGGCAAAGGTGGCGTTTCTCAACGTCGAGTTGGAGGACGCAATCACGGCAGTCCGCAAGGCCGGTGCGCCCGAGCACGCAGACGTACTTTTCGAACGCTACGCCGATTTCAGCGGTGTGCATGCTCTGGTCCGCGAGGCGTGCTTGGCGACTCCACGCAGGAAGCGGCCATCGCGAGTGGAGCCTCGCTTGGCGAAACCTGCTCCACGTGCGCCACGCCGTGCGCCGGCGGTCGCAACTCGCTAGTCAGATATCAAACGCCTTCGGCACCTTACGTAGCACGGTGGAGAAGGCGTCCTTGGGATCGATACGGAGAGCGCGACAGATGGCGATGAACTCGACCAAGTCCACCCGTCTGTCGCCCTTCTCGTACTTGGAAACAAACTGTTGCGGCTTGCCGATGCGCTCCGCCAGTTCAACCTGAGTGACGCCGGCATCCTTCCTCACCGCGACGAGGATGTCGCGAAATGCGTCATAGGCATCGGTGAAGAGCGAGCGGGGCATCGGCCAGGTCAAATCCGGCCTTCCCCATAAACAGCATCATGGAGTACACCGTATTGGTGTATTGGGAGGAGAGCATGGCTGACGCACGAATGGGCAGCACGCCTCGCAAAGGCGGCATCGTTCCACCGACGAAAGCCTCTGTGAGCAGCGTCATTGTTGCTTGCATCATCGTGCTTTTCGGCGGCTGTGCCCCCGCGCACTCACCCGAAGCGCCTAGCACTTCTTGGACGGGAGGCTCGAGCGTCGATCCGCTTACCGATGCCACGATCACGACGGCCTCCACGCAAGTGTGGGATCAAAGTGGGAGTTTCTTTGGTGAGTTCACGCTCACCTGTACCACCGCAGACGGGCAGGCTGCGTTCGAAGCCAACGCGGTTTTCTTCGACCGCCAGAGTGTTGGTGCACCGGTGTTTGTTGCACCGCGTGCTGGGCCACAGGACCTTGCCATCCTCCGTGTCGGCGATCTCGAACCTGTCGTTCTCGGTCTGCACTATCTCAGCGTGCAGTATTCGAACGAACTTATCGTGCTAGGCGGCAGAACCGGTGTGCA
>CAZILR010001010.1:0-2239 GCA_964539995.1 uncultured Planctomyces sp. | reverse complement strand
GGCTTCGTCACTTCAGAGTTCGTCATTCGGAATTCGTCATTCTTTCGTCATTGGGTACTTCGAACTTCGTCATTTCACACGTCCTCCAACAATTCGTATCGCTTCCGCTCGGAGTCGCTGTCCGTTCCTGGCTGAGCCTGCTTCGCCATCAAGCGTTCGAGGTTCTCCCCCACCAGTCCAGCCTTCGCCATCAGCGATGGTCGCTGCGAAGGATTCGGTACGGGCGGTTCTCCCTCCGGCGTGTAGTCGAGCCGAAAGCGTTGGTCGGCGATCGACAGCCGGCTTTCGGGAAACACCCACGCTTGATCGCAGCGCACGCTGTCGAGCCGGACTCCGTTGCGGCTGCCGAGATCTTTCACTTGCCAATAACCCTCGGTCAGTTCCAGCGTGCAATGCTGAGACGAAACCGTTCCGACTCGCAACACAATGTCACACGGAGGTTGCCGCCCCACCGTGATTTTCGGCTTCATCAGCGGATGGTCTGGACCTCCGCCGAGCGGCACCAAACGTCCCAGTAGTTCGCTCGGCGGCGAAGCGTCGCCAGTAGACTTGGACTTAGTCGATGGCACTGTGGGACGTGGAGGCGGATTCGGGGACGTGCTCTTGGTCCGCACCGGATCGACGCTCACGGGAAGGGGCGCACTCGCAGGCGATGGACTTGGCAAGAGGCCCGCATTGCTTGGGCTGAACAGCACCGACTCGGCAATCTCCTCCAGTTGCTTGTTCAGAGCAAAAACGTCCTCCGGCGGAACGTAGTCGATGCGAAAGCGTGCTTTGCCGATGGTCAGTTCGTCGCGCCGGTTTAGACGACGCGAGCGGCAGCGCTCATGGTTGACTCGGATATCGCCGCGACCGGACAAGTCATCGACATGCCACCAACCATCAACGAACCGCAATCGACACATGGCCGTCTGCGCGTTGAGCGGCGCATCGCGATCGGCATCGGGACGCCGGCCCAAGAAGGTGCTGGTCCGAGACAGCTCAATGGATTTGCCCCCAGAACAGGGGACGAGATGTCCAAACATCGCGCGTTGCTCGACCGAGGTTGAAATCTGCACGCACACGAACGAAATGTTCGCGGGCAGTCTAACGTGGCGACAGGACCGTCCGAAAGGAGATGCGAGATGGTCTTTGTTCGCTGCCATCTGTTTGGTTGCAGCGATAAGCTGACTCGCTATCGCGAACCCAAGGAAACGAGTCATGCTGTTTGACACGCATACCAACCTGATGTGGTATCCCGACCATCTCTCGGACGAGTTCGTGCAATTCGCCTGGGAGGCGAAGCTGGCGAAAATGAAGCTGTCGAAGGATGTGTACTTCGCCGGCAGCAGCGTGCAGGAGCAGAACGCCTTCGATTCGCGGCCGGAGCAATTGCTCAAGGCGAGCGAAGGATCGGACAAGGTCATCGTCTTCGGCATCAAGGCTCCGTTCACGGGGATCAATGCCGATCAGGAGTTGATCGCGAAGTTCGTCAAAGAACACTCTGACAAGTTCATCGGCTGGTGCTCGGTCGATCCGAACGATCTCGATTGCGTTGAGCAGCTTGAGTACTACGTCAACGGTTTGGGACTGCGCGGCTTGAAGTGCTCGCCGATTTACCAGAACTGGGATCCGCAAGACCCGAAGCATCTGCCGCTGTTCAAGAAGGCGGAGTCGCTCGGCATTCCCGTCAACATCCATCAGGGAACGTCGTTCGTCCGGCCTGGGCCGCTGAAGTACGCGAACCCGATCCAGCTTGAAGACATCGCGATCGCCTGTCCGAATCTGCGGATCGTGATTGCTCACATGGGACACCCGTGGGAAACCGAGTGCATCGTGCTGATTCGCAAGCACCCGAATCTGTTCGCGAACATTTCGGCACTGCATTACCGACCGTGGCGGCACTATCAAGCTTTCATTACCGCCATCGAATACGGCGTCGAGCACAAGCTGATCTTCGGCTCGGACTTTCCCTCGGCGACCGCAGCTCAGGTGATCGCCGGACAACACAAAGTCAACGACATCGTCGCCGGGACGAATTTCCCGAAGGTCTCGACTGAGGTCATTCACAACATCATCTACGAAAATTGGAAACGGTTCTTGCCGGAGTATGCGTAGACCGTTTGCTTCATCCCCGAAAGGACATCCATGAATACAAAGCCTATCACATCAGCCGTGTTGTCAGGATCGGTCATCTCGGTGCCGCCGCTCGCTCGCAATGCCGATGGCTCGTTCAATCGCGAAGAGAACCGAAATCTGA
>CAZILR010001009.1:0-2240 GCA_964539995.1 uncultured Planctomyces sp. | reverse complement strand
GGTGTGAAATTGAAGCTGTGCTCCGTGATTGTTGTCAGTCGTCCACATCGACCGCACGATGGCCAGGTCGTCCGCGCACTCACCGACGTGCGGCCACCAATCGCTGATCTCCAACCCGCTCTCGCCGCGCGGTCGCCAGCCAATCTGCATCGGGTAAATGTGCGGATGAACTTTGTGCAACCCGGCGATGACTTCGCGCAGATTCTTCCTCAAGTACGGCGATTCGAGAAACGACTTGTACGGCGACTCCTCAAACGTCTTTCCGGCCCACTTGTTGAGTTCCGGCTTCGGATCAAACGTCTCCATCTGGCTCATGCCGCCGATCAAGAAAATCCAGATGACCGACTTGGCTTTTTGTTGTCGCACCGGCAGCCCGCTCGGCGAAGCCCACGCGACCTGCGATTCCGCCCGAGCGATGCCGTCTCGATTGAGCATGGCTCCCAGCGCCAAGCCGGTGAAGCCCATGCCGATGTCGGAGAGAAAAGCTCGGCGATGAATGCTGTTTGATGGCGATATGGCTGTCATCTTCGAATTCCGGAGACGATGGTTGCCCAAAGAATAGACAACGCTGAATAGGCTACAGACTAACGCCAGAATGTCACCGCGACCACATTTGTTGTCGGTAAAACGATGCTGTTGTGCCTGTAAATGGCTGGCATTCCTTCGGGATCAATCACACATGGATCACGAGATACCGACTACTTCGATCGTCAATGTCGATTCGCGACATGATGGGCAAGTCAGATTTCTGCAGGACCGAGCCCCAGGTAAGACTGATCGCGATGACCGACAATGAGAACAGACCGCCGGCATATCAAACTCTTGAACTCGATCACGATGCCGATTCCTGACATACGCTCGCGCAAGCCTGTCACTGCCAATCGATGAAATGAAAAAAGCAGCAAGCCCAGCGAACCAACCAGATAGAAAATGGTGGTTCGTTATTCCAATGAGAAGTCCAATTCCAATTGCGAAAAGAGAAATCGGAAGACATCCAAGACACAAATTTGCAACGTCAAGCCGCCGGCTATCGAACGTGTTCCCGCAGTCCTTGCAAACATGCTCCGTCGTTCGCAGCAAGCGGCCACCCCAAGTCACCGAATTCCATGTGTGACCAATCTGCTTGAGAATGTCGTCCTCAAGCGGATGTCCAAGAATTGCGAGACGCTCGTTTCGAGGATCGCTGAACCACTCGTGTGAAGGCTCGTCGAGAATTACTGACCAATAACCTTCGGAGATGTGCGGCGACCGGTAGCCGCACTTTGCGCAACGCCCTTCGTAAATCATCGGCATCGAAATGCCCCGGCGGATTTGCTGTGTTCTGTGGCGAACTTCGCGAAGAACCCCGATTGGCGAACCGGGGCTCTTATTTCGGCGATCAAACTACCGGTCGATCTCGCCCATCACCACATCCAGCGAGCCGACGATGGCGGGGATGTCGGCCAGCAGGAAACCTTCGCAGAGCGGGGCGGTGACCGAGAGGTTGCAGAAGCAGGAGCTTTTGGCTCGGGCGCGGTACGGTTCGGCTTTGTCGTTACCGACGATGTAGAAGCCCATCGCGCCGCGCGGGCATTCGGTTTCGAGGTACGCTTCGTCCACCGGCAGCTTGGCGCTCATCTTGTACGGCACGCGGTAGGTGCCTTGAGACTTCGGGTACTTGGCCATTGCTTGGCGGACGAGCTTGATGGCTTGCACGACTTCCATCATGCGGACGAAGAAGCGGCACCAGTTGTCGCCGAGCACCGCTTCGCGCGGGGCGTCTTCAAACGGGGCGGAGATGACATCGAAGTCGTATCCAACGTAATTGCGTGTGTAGATCGGCTCGCCATCGCGGCGGAGATCGAAATCGACACCGCTGCCGCGCAGGACCGGGCCGGTGCAGCCGTGGCTGATCGCCAGCTCTTTGGTGAGGATGCCCAGGCCCGCTGTCCGCTTGATGAAAATTTGGTTGCGAGTCAGCAGCGTGTGGTATTCCTTGATGCGCGGCTCCAGCCAGTTGAGAAACATCTCGACCGCTTCCAGCCAAGTCAGCTTCATGTTCTTGTTGCGCTTGGTCAGCGCGGCGAGGCCGGGGGGAATCGGAATGATGTCCGGCAGGTCGTGGGTCGCTCCGCCGATCGTGAAGTAGCTGTAGGTCAGACGTGCTCCGCAGAGTTCCTCGAACAGGTCGAGGATGATTTCCCGCTCGCGGAAGGCGTACAGGAACGGGCTGAACGTGCCCAAGTCCAAACCGTAGGCGC
>CAZILR010001008.1:1644-2243 GCA_964539995.1 uncultured Planctomyces sp. | reverse complement strand
CGAGGTTGCCACCGTTGGCCAGACTGATCGCCGTCTGCCGACCATACGGCGCGAGAGCGACCCCCAGCGCCGGTTCAGGCAAGCCGACTGACCATTCTGCCTCGAGGTTGCCATTCAACCGCAACACTTTTCGGTCGCCGACAATCACCGCGCCTGCCGCGTTCGTATCCGACCACGCGAGCGCTCGCACTCCGCGTAGGCCATTCGACGACTTCAACAACTCCCCACGGCGGCCGATGCGATACAGTCCGCCTGAGTCATCCGCCGCCAGCACCTCGCCCGACTCGCGCCCCAGGTCCATCGCGACCAGCGGAGCTTCGAGCGAGAACACCCAACGCAACGCCGGCGGGTTTCCCTGCCCATCTCGCAACCAGAGTGGCTCAGACATGCTCATCGTGGCGAGCATGATAGAGCGGTCGGGGGCCGGGGGTCAGGGATCAGAAGCAGAGAGTCCTCGTCACTGCCTGTGGCTCAGTCTTTACTCCCTCTCCCTTTGGGAGAGGGCCGGGGTGAGGGATCCATTTTCGATTGGGGGCCAATCTTTTTTTGAATCCCTCATCCGGCCTTCGGCCACCTTCTCCCAAAGGGAGAAGGGACAG
>CAZILR010001008.1:0-1634 GCA_964539995.1 uncultured Planctomyces sp. | reverse complement strand
ACCCGCTTGACCAGTCGGCGAACTCATTCGATCGGTAGCGTGTAGGCAATCGCTCCGATCGCTTTACCTTGTGGGACGTTAGCGTAATGCGGGTGGCACGATTTGCACTTCTCCATCACCACCGGGACGATGGTCGCCGTGCGGAGGTAGCGCTTGCCGTCCTTCTCGATGACCTTATCGACCGACGCCTTGCCGCCGAGAATTTCCTTGATCGCGGCCTTCTCGAAGTCATCGGCTGGAGCGTTGACTGTCTCGATCGGATCGCCGGTCGCGTCAATCAATCGCGCTTCGTGATGCCCTTTGGCCTTCATCTCTTTCCACAACAGCTTGCCGGCCACGGCGGCGGCAGGCTCATCCCCCTTCACATAGTGTTCCGTGATGAGCACGATCGCCGTCTTGTAGAGATCGTCGAGCATCTTCGTCTGCTTGCGAGTCCGCTCGACCGCCGCATCCGGCTTGTCTCCCTTTGTTCCCTGACCGGGCAACAACGAGACTCCGAGTAACAACAATCCCAGACTCAGAACGACTCCACGAGCGCTGCGCATTTTCATTTCGAGACCCTCTCTTTGCGGGACAAACCACGAGTGACGCTGCGCTTCGCTCCGGGGATTTTGACCGGCAAGACGTCACACAATCGGACGCCCTTGAGGTAATCCACCTGCACCTGCTCGGCCCGCGCGAGCACGTTGCGCAACTTGCAATAATCCTGGATGACACAGACGTTGTCGGTCCCGACGCACTCCAACAGATGCAGCGAGCCCTCGAATGTTTCTACGATCTCACCGATCGTGATCTCCTCGGCCGAGACTGCTAATTCGATGCCGCCACCAATGCCACGCACGCTCCGCACATACCCCAACCGGGCCAACTGATTCACGACTTTGGCCACGTTTGGAGCCGGAATTCGGAAGAATCCGGAGACCTCGGCGATTGTCGTTCGATCCGAATCTGACGCGAGATACATCAAGGTTCGCAGGGCGTAATCGGTCTGCAGTGAGAGTCGCATGATCGTGGTCCGCATCAAACCAGTAAAAGAGACACCAAAAATGTTTCTTTTGTTTACCGGGTCGATTTTTCAGCCGCAAGTGTGCGTCTGAGTGAGCGTCACAGTGGGCGACATCGCGCGCCCGCTTGACATTCCGAACCGGCGGTTTGACAGTGACGTCCGCTCACGTCGGGCGTCACGGTCACATCTTCCGAGTCAAGTGCTTCATGAGTAGCGACAAGAAACGAATCCTGATCCTGGGTGGCGGCTTCGCCGGCGTGTACACGGCGATGTATCTCGAAAAAGGTTTGTTCTGGGGCGAGCGCGATCAGTACGAGATCTCGCTGGTCAGCCTGGAAAACTACATGGTCTTCCAGCCGCTGCTCCCCGAAGTCATCAGCGGCACGATCGAGACGCTGCACGTCATCTCACCGATCCGCCGGCTGGCCAAACGGACTCGGCTGCACACGCGCGAGATTCTTGGGATCGACCTCGAACGCAAAGTGGTCACGCTCGGGCCAGAATTTCTGCCGAAGACCAAAGAGCTGCCGTTCGATCATCTGGTGGTCGCGCTCGGCTCGCGATTGAACTCAGACCTCGTGCCAGGGATGCGCGAGCACGCGATTCCGTTCAAATATCTCGGCGATGC
>CAZILR010001007.1:0-2251 GCA_964539995.1 uncultured Planctomyces sp. | reverse complement strand
CTAATAGGTGAAATCCACTTCCAGAAAGCTGGCGAAGAAACCATCCGGGCGGTCGTTGTTGCGGTTGTACAAATCGGTGAAGCCGTCGCCGGGGATCAGGCCGGAGATGCCTCCGATGATCACGACGTTGTTGTTCAGGAACGGACGGTACTCGACGCCGGTGCTCAGGTCGGTGCCGATGCGGTGACGAACTCGCTCTTGAAAGATGTACTGCTCCAACACACTGGTTTGATCGAACCAGAGAAAGTTGCAGTTGTTGACCGAGCGCAGCTTGGGCGTGATGTCGAAATCGACGCCGAGGTTGAACAGGAACAAACCGGGGTTCACGAAGTTCGACTGCCCCTGGAATTTGCTCGACCGCAGGTCGGGCACGAGGCTCATGCGGTTGACGAGATTGACTCCGAACAGGCCGATGGTTTGCCGTTGCCAGTAGCTGAATCCGCCACCGGCGAAGTTCGGGTTGTCGAAGATCGAATCGAAGCCCTCGGCGTCTTCGTCGTTGATGTCGTCGTCGCCGGAGGACCAGAACACGGACGCTCGGAAGCGTGCCCAGTCGCGGTCGTAGGACAACTCCAACGCCGCCATCTGAGCGTTGATGTTCTGCGGCTTTCCAGCCAGCGGATTGAGCGTGTCGCGGCCCAGCGCCCAATAAAACGCATGGCTGACGTTGAACCGGTTGATGTGCCCGTCACCCGCCCAGCCGAGATAGAACGCATCGACCTTGTGCGGCTGAAAGACACCCACCGGATCGGGACGCACGAGGAAATCGTTCTTGTCGAACTGTTGACTAGGCCCGTCGTGGTTCCAGTGGAAACTGGCTTGAGTCGTGTATCCCGGCCAACTGAAATCCTGCCGGTAGTAGTTGGCGATCAGCGTGTTTTGATTTCGGTCATCGAACGTGTTGAGCAGACTGTTGGTCTGCTTCTCGGTCTGATCGAAGAAGACGACGTTGTACTGATCGCGGTTGGCGTTGTTGTTGCCGAACAGTCGCACGCCGCGATTCGTGTCACTGAAGATGAAGCCGCGGAAGTCGCTCAGGAAAAACTGCGAGCCGGCTCGCAGCGAGACGAAGTCGTAGTACGGGCTGGTGTCGGCCAGCTTGGTCTCGAAGAACCACTCTTCGAGTGCTCCGTCACCTCGAAAGCGCGTCGTCCCGTGATTGACATTCGGGTTGACGATCCCCAGTTCGTTCACGTCGAGGTAGTTCATGTTGAGAATCGGAGTCAGCCTGATCCGCCAGTCGGCGGGTTTGAACGCGACTCCATCACCATGCAACAGGTCAAACGACAGGATGAAGTTCTGGTTGTAGAAAAACTGATTGGGGTCGCCGAAGAATTCGGTCTGCCCTGCCCCGCCGGTGCTCTCGAACGGAGTCGTCGGGGTCGGCACTTGCCGGGCTTCGAGAATCGACAAGCTGGTCCCGGTCACGGTCAAGAACGTGTGCTGGCCGATGATGGGGTAATCCCCCTTGAGCACATTCTGGTTGTACGGATCGAGGATGTTTCCTTGCATGTACGGGTAATCGTCCACTGGCGGATAGTTCTTGTTGTACCGGTCCCATTCGGGGAAGCCGGCTCGCCAACGATCCTCCATCGGGACGAAGTGGCTGCTCTCCTGGCCTTCGCTGGGGAGCACACTGCTGCGGCCCGTGAAGCCAAGCGGTGCATCGACCGGGTAGGCAAAAAGCGTCTCAGGTTCGAGCGGCAATTCCGGCAGCAGAAGCGGATCCATGTCCGGGAACGTCGGCTCAAACGGACGCCGCAGGACGGGCGGTCGAACTTCGTCCTCCGCCACGAACGATGGCTCGTCATCGAGGAATTCCTCTTCCTCATCAGCCATCTCTTCAAGTTCTTCGTCGGTCGCAAGAGCCTGCTCGACAAACGGAGCTTCTTCCTCGGATTCGAGGCCAGCCAGCCAGACTTCTCCGGGGCTGAACGGTGGTGTCGCGAACAGAGCAGTCCAGGCAACCAACGTCGCGCAACTGATCACCACCAGCATCAGCGTTGCACGGCGTGAGAAACCGAGCGCAGCGCGGGCGAGAACGATTCGACGTCGCGCGTCGATTCGTGGCAACGGCAATCCGGACGTCTCCGAATGTCGCGGCACTCTGCGCCTCTTCCTTGAAGACACGTCGCCGCGCCAGCTTCGCGCGACCCGCATCCTTGCGTGAAAACACTCCGGCCGCGCCCTACCGATGAGCCACGGCTTTTCCGCTTCCATCGGTTCTGCCGACGAAAACAAATCAATCCGT
>CAZILR010001006.1:0-2255 GCA_964539995.1 uncultured Planctomyces sp. | reverse complement strand
GGCCGTTGGGGCGCGGTCGCCCAATCGTACTATGCGGGATTGCGATTTCGTGAGCCGGTCTATCGCACGCTGCGCGAGTTGGTGATGTCGTACTACGAGCATTACTTCAACTCCGCTGGCGAGAAAACGCTGCGCACCTTCTCGCGGCCGGTCAACCTGCACCGGTTCGATCGCTTAAACTGGATGACCACCGAAGAGGACGTCTGGGAGATCTGCGAGTACCTCTGCACGATCCCTCACACGCGTGTCCTCACTCCGGCGATCGAGCGTCGGCGACGCACTGTGGATGCGCGGTTGTTCGCAGCGGGGCACGTCGGTGCGGTTTGAGGCTCGCTTGTCACGCGCCACCGACCCCGTCAGACTCTGCCAAGTTTCTGTGACTTTCTCGTCAGCCCACGGACGGAGCGATGCCCGAACAAATCATTCACACGCACGAGTTGCCCAACGGCTTGACGGTCGTGATCGAGCCGATGTCCGACGTGCAATCGGCTGCGTTTTGTTTTCTGATTCCAGGCGGTAGCGCGTTCGATCCCGCCGAACATGGCGGCACCGCGGCCGCTCTGACGGATTGGATCACGCGAGGTGCCGGAGACCTCGACAGCCGTGATTTGTCGAACGCCCTCGACAATTTGGGAGTGCAGCGCAACGAGAGCACTGGTCTGAACCACATCGCCTTCACAGCCGCGACGCTCGGAGAAAACGTACCAGCCGCACTGTCGTTGTACGCCGATATCATTCGCCGGCCGCAACTGCCCGACGAAGAGTTCGAGGGGGCGATCGCCGGCATCGAGCAATCACTGCGAGCCATCGAAGACGAGCCACAACGCAAGCTGATGATCGAACTCCGCCGCCGCTGCTACGACGCTCCGTGGGGCTTGCCGACGGAAGGAAGCCTCGCGGAACTCGAACGGATCACGGCAAAATCGGTGCGCGATCACTACGACCGCTGCCTGCGTCCGAACGGAGCAATTCTGGGCATTGCCGGCTGCGTCGATGTCCAACAAATGCTCGACTTAGTTAGCGCCGAGTTCGGGGATTGGGCGACGAAACCGGATTGCTCGATGGTCACCGGCCCGCGCGGTGAACGGGTTGGGCACATTCATCACGACTCAACGCAGACGCATATCGGCATCGCCTACGACGCCATCGAGTACGCTCACCCCGATTACTACAAGGCGTGGGCGGCGGTTGGAATCCTCAGCGGCGGCATGAGCGCGCGGCTCTTCACCGAGGTCCGCGAGCGTCGCGGCTTGTGCTATTCGGTCAGCGCGTCGCTCAACAGTTTGAAGCACGAGGGCCGAGTCCTGTGCTACGCCGGAACGACCGTCGAGCGTGCTCAAGAGACCTTCGACGTCACGTTGCGAGAACTACAGCGGCTCGGCGATGGCATCGAGTCGCACGAACTCGAACGCTGCAAAGCGCGTGCAAAGAGTTCGCTGATCATGCAACAGGAATCGACGACCAGCCGTGCGACATCCATCGCTCGCGATTGGCATTTTCTGAAACGTGTCCAAACACTGGACGACATCCGCCGCGACATCGACGAACTGACCGTGCCAGGAGTGCTGGACTACGTTCATCAGCATCCGGCCCGCGACTTCACCGTCCTGACGATCGGTCCGAATCCGCTGAAGGTTGAAGAGGCATGAAATTCCATCAAACGAAACTCGCCAACGGCTTGTCGGTCATCGGGGAATTGAACCCGGCGGTGCATTCGGTCGCGCTCGGCTTCTTCGTCCGCACCGGTTCGCGTGACGAAACGGCGGCCGTGTCAGGCGTCAGCCACTTCTTGGAGCACATGGTTTTCAAGGGGAGCCAGAAGTACTCGGCCGACGACGTCAATCGCATCTTTGACGAAGTCGGAGCCAAGTACAACGCGGCCACCGCCGAGGAAGGAACGCTGTTTTACGGAGCGGTCCTGCCCGAATACTTGCCGCAGGCGTTCGAGCTGTTCGCGAACATCTTGCGACCCGCGCTGCGGCAAGAAGACTTCGACATGGAAAAGAACGTCATCCTCGAGGAGATCGGGATGTACGACGACCAGCCGAGCTTCACGGCCTACGAGAACCTGATGCAGACGCACTTCGCTGGGCATCCGCTGGGACAGAGCGTGCTCGGCACGAAAGAGAGCATCACCGCACTGACCTGCGAACAAATGCGAGGTTATCACCGCGACCGCTACCTCGCGGGAAACGTCACACTGGCGGTTGCTGGCAACACGGATTGGGCACAAATCCTCTCGCTGGCTGAGCCGC
>CAZILR010001005.1:0-2259 GCA_964539995.1 uncultured Planctomyces sp. | reverse complement strand
CGGCGTACGCGACGTGAACCTCGCGGTGCGGCGCGGTGAATTGATCTCGCTGGTCGGCCCGTCGGGCTGCGGCAAATCGACACTACTGCGCATGATCGCCGGATTGATGTCGCCAACGAGCGGCGAACTGCGCGTGCAAACGGGATCGGCCGGCGATTCCCGGACGGCCTTCGTTTTTCAAGACTCCAACCTGCTGCCGTGGCGGAGCGTGTTCGACAACATCCGGTTGCCGCTCGAACTGCGCGGCGTGTCGTTGGACGAACAGCGAGCCGCCGTCGAGAGCAGCCTCAAACTGATCGGCCTCAAGCCGGACGACTCGGCGAAGCGGCCACGAATGCTCTCCGGTGGAATGCGGATGCGCGTGTCGCTCGCACGAGCGCTGGTCACTCATCCGGAATTGCTGTTGCTCGATGAACCGTTCGCGGCGCTCGATGATCTGCTGCGGCAACAACTCAACGAAGAGCTGCTGCGAATCTGGACCGAGCAGCACTGGACCGGAATCTTCGTGACGCACAACGTCGCCGAAGCGGTGTTCCTCAGCCAGCGCGTGCTGGTGATGAGCAAGTCTCCCGGCACGTTCGTCGCCAACATCGCCGTGCCGTTCGAGCATCCGCGTGATCCGGAACTCCGTTCAACGCCGGAGTTCGCCAAGCTGGTTGGCGAGGTCAGCCGAAGTTTGCGGGAGGCCGCGCGATGAAACGCATCGTCAAAGCCGCGTTGCCTCCAACGGTGTTGCTCGTGCTCGTGATTGCGGCGTGGCATTACGCGGTCGTCGGATTCGGTATCAAAGCATTCTTGGTTCCGAAGCCGAGCGGCGTGTTGCAGGCGGCTGTCGAGGCCCGTGCAGAACTGCTCATCGCAATCGGGCTGACAGCAGCGGCGGCGTTGTGCGGTTTCGTGAGCAGTCTGTTGATCGGCTCGTTGACCGCCTGCGTGTTCTCGCAGTCGCGGATGATTCGGAGTAGCTGTTACCCGTACGCGATTTTCCTGCAAACGGTTCCCATCGTGGCGGTCGCTCCGATCATCGTCGTGTGGTTCGGAGCCGGCTTTCACAGCGTCGTGCTGGTGTCGTTCATGATTAGTCTGTTCCCGATCGTCACCAACGTGACCTCCGGGATGCTGGCGGTTGATCCGGATTTGCTGGACCTGTTTCGGCTGTATCGAGCGTCTCGCTGGCAGGTGTTGTGGAAGCTGAGGCTACCGCACTCGGTGCCGTTTCTGGTCGCGGGTGCCCGCACGTCGAGCGGCATGGCGGTGGTCGGTGCGATCGTCGGCGAGTTTTTCGCCGGAAACTTGGCCGAGCGTCACGGTCTCGGCTACATGATTTTGCAGGGGACGCAATTCAGCACCGCGAAACTCTTCGCCGCTGTGATCGCCTCGACGCTGCTGGGGATCACGATTTTTGGAGCGTCCACGTTGCTCGGTTCGACGGTGCTCAGCCGATGGTCTGATCCAAAAGGTGGCGGTCATCCGGGTGCATGACGCTGATTTCCGCACTCCAAATCATCCACCCGATACACCTTGCCCGACCGGTTGTTCGGCTCGCGCGGGGCAGCGGATTCTGCGTGAAGTCGCGTGGTCTGCGTGGTCGAAAGGCGATGATTGCCCCTACATCTCAACGCCACTAAACTGCCCGGTCGTCTCGGCACCTGTGCGGTTGTTTTCGTCGCGGAGTCTGCGTTGCGAGCCATCATCAGCGACATTCACGGAAATCTCGAAGCCCTCGATGCGGTCCTCGCGGACATCAAGTCGCAGGGCATCAAAGAGATTTATTGCCTCGGTGACATCGTCGGCTACGGCCCAAACCCACGCGAGTGCATCGACCGGATCATGGGCTGCGATCTCGTGATTCTCGGCAATCACGACCAGGGAGCCTTGTTCGATCCCGAAGGCTTCAACGCCGGAGCCGAACGGGCGATCTTCTGGACTCGGCAGCAGCTCGAAACCGGCGAGAACAGCGAACGCCGCTGGGAATTCCTCGGCGAGTTGCCGCGCATCCGTCGTGAGCCGGGTTTGCTGTTCGTACATGGCTCGGCCCGCAACCCGCTGAACGAATACGTCTTCCCAGAAGACATCTACAACCAACGCAAGATGGAACGCATCTTCGGCCTGGTTGAGCGGTGGTGCTTCCAAGGGCACACGCACATCCCCGGCATCTTCACCGAGGTTTTGAATTTTTTGTCGCCCGAGGAAGTCAATTTCGAGTACCGGCTGACGAATCAGAAGCACCTCGTCAACGTCGGCTCGGTCGGGCAACCG
>CAZILR010001004.1:0-2264 GCA_964539995.1 uncultured Planctomyces sp. | reverse complement strand
GGTGAAGCCGAGGCTCGGCAGGTAGCCGAAGATCAGCGGCAGCCAAGCACCCCAGATGAAGAACTCCAAAAACATCATCACGAAGAGTTTCAGCCGAACGCTCATTCGAGAGGCCTTTCGTGCCAAGAGTCGGTTGCCAAGTCAAAGTGGGGCGTCATCTTTGCCGTGACCAAGCAAGGCCGCAAGCGAGGAGGGCAGGCTTCGGGTGACCGTCAACGAGAAGCAAGGACTGATGTGATTCTTGACCGCGTCGGAGCGTATACGGGAATTGGGAGGCTGGCTTGTCGAGCTTGGGGAGGAAAATCGAGGGGGTCGTGGAAGAGTTGCTCGCAGGCGAGGAGGACTGACGTGAGAATCGACTGGTGATGAGTGTCGGTGCGGTTTCGGTGGTCGTCCCAGACTTTGCGCAGAACTTTGGCTCGACGCACCACCCAAAATTTCCGCCACTTTTTCAATGCAGACTCTTGTCCGATAAGCTGCCACCTGCGGACTCACAAGTGCTGACACTCCACGATCCAAAGGATGCCGGATGACCATTCCACGAAACCAAACTGGAAGGAACGCCTTCCTGAGTCTCGTCCTCTTTGCCGTGGCCTCACTGGCGATTGTCAGCGCAGATGGGGCTGAGCCGGCGAAGTCTGCTGAGGAACGCATTGCCAAAGTCCGAGTCGATCTCAAGAGCGAGGATGCCGCCGTGCGACAGTCTGCGATTGGCTCGCTCGTTCACTCGGACATCTCGCCGAAGTTACTGGCCGAGATGCGCGTGGCGCTCGATGACCGTGACGGAGCCGTCCGATCGACCGCCGCAACGGCGATCGGCAACCTGGGAGCAGCCGCCGTTCCGGCAGTTCCACAATTGATCTCAGGGCTGAGGAAAGATCCCGTCAAAGAAGCTCGCGAGACCGCGGCTCGGGCGCTGGGCCGAATCGGCAAGGCGGCTCCCGATGAAAAATCCGTCATCGGCCCGTTGCGTGCGGCGAGTCAGGACGATGCCGATCCCGTGACTCGCGTCGTGGCGCATGGAGCGTTGGCGATGATCGATGTCGAAGTTGCTCAGCAGATCACTTCGCTTCGCAAGTATCTGCACCATGACGAAGCCCTGGTACGGATGAAGGCTTCGCATGCGCTCGGAATGCTTGGTCCGGCCGCGAAGGCGGCGGCTCCGGAAATCGTCAACGTGTTGAAGCTCGAAACGGACCACCATCGCCGTGGTTACGTCGCTCGCGCGCTGGGGAGCACCGCTGATCCCGCCTCGCTGCCAGCTCTGGAAGCGGCGTTGGAAAAGGAAACCGATCCCGGTGCCCAAGGTGAAATGCGAGGGGCCATTTCCCGCTTGAAAGCGCTGTCGTCGGAGAAGCCGAAGTCGTAGATCGCCACAATCGGCACGGGCCGATCATGTTCGGGACGTCAATTTGTGGGTTCCGACGGGTGGCGGCGAGCCGATAAGATTTGTGCTAGAGTTTGGCGAACGTCGAGACGGTTATTTCGGATAGCTTGAATCTGGAAGAGGCTCATGAAAGTGCAACAGCGAGTTTGTTCGGGGCCAGTGAAGCGGCGCGAGTTCTTGGCAGCGGGGATGCTCGGAGTCGGCGGACTCGGTTTGTCGGATTTGTTCCGATTGCAGGCTCAGGCGGAGCAAATCGGCCGACAGATCGATCAGCAGACAAATGTCATCTTCGTCTGGATGCCGGGCGGGCCTCCGCACATGGATATGTACGACATGAAGCCCAAGGCTTCGTCGGACTATCGCGGCGAGTTTCATCCGATCCCGACCAACGTCCCCGGCCTCGACGTCTGCGAGCTGATGCCTCGCCACACCAAGATCGCCGACAAGTACTCGGTAGTCCGTTCGATCTCGCACAACTTCGCCGATCACGGTGGCGGCCACAAACGGATGATGACCGGCCGCGTCCCCGCAACACCGGTCGATACCGTCAACGATGCTCCCGCGACTGGCTCGATCGTCGCCAAGTGCCGTGAGCGGGTCGACAACGGCCTGCCCAATTACGTCTCGATGAATCCCGGCGGGCGCACCAACGACGTGTTTGCTCAAGGGCCAGCGTATCTCGGGCAGGCATATCTGCCGTTCAACGTCGAAGGAGATCCGACTCAGCCGAACTTCGTCGTTCCCAACATCGCGATGAACACCGCGATCGCACCGCGAGTCGATGATCGCATGAAACTGCTCAGCAGTCTCGACCGCATTGACCGGCACATCGACACGTCGCGCATGATGGACTCGATGGACCGCTACCAACAGCGCG
>CAZILR010001003.1:0-2268 GCA_964539995.1 uncultured Planctomyces sp. | reverse complement strand
AGCGGTCATCATCATCGGCAACTACACCGCGCTGGTTGGCGATCCGAGCGGTCGCGATCACGCACGAGCCAAGCGGCTGACGGCTGACGAAGTCGAAGCCAATGCTCGCGATTACTTGGCTCAGGTTGGCAAGGTGATTGACCTCTCGAAGGCGGAGGTTCATCGCAACGGCGACTGGTTCGCGAAGATGTCGTTCGCGGACATCTTGCAACTGTGCGGCAAGGTCACGATCGCGCAGTTGCTCACTCGCGATGACTTCGCCAAACGGATGGCCGCCGAGACTCCGATCTTCTTGCACGAATGCCTGTACCCGATCATGCAGGCGTGGGACTCGGTCGTCATCAAGTCGGATATCGAACTCGGCGGAACCGAGCAGCTTTACAGCTTCATGCTGGCTCGCGACCTGCAAGCCGATCAAAAACTGTCGCAGCAGATCGGAGTGATGTCGCCGATCCTCGTCGGCCTCGACGGTGTGCGCCGTATGGGCAAGAGCCTCGGCAACTACATCGGCATTTCCGAGTCACCGTTCGACATGATGAAGAAGTTCATGCAGGTGCCGGACGCCGTCATGCGAATGTACTTCGAACTGCTGACCGATATCTCGCTGGCCGAAATCGACTCGCTCATGGCCGGACATCCGAAGACCGCGAAGACAACGCTCGCCCGCGCGGTGATCGGGCAGTATCACTCGGCCGCCGAAGCCGATGCCGCCGCGAATCGCTGGCAACAGGAAGTCGGCGAGGGGGCGCTGCCCACGGATATTCCGACCGTGAAGTTGTCGCGGTCCAAGCTAACGGACGGCAAAGCTCAAGCGGCTCGGCTGCTCGTGGACACTGGCCTTTCACCAACGACCAGCGAAGCTCGACGAGCAATCGCTCAGGGCGGAGCGTACTTCGGCGAGAGTAAGACACGCATCGAGACTCACGACCAGACGATCTCAGTCGAAACTGGTTTGCTGTTATTCGTCGGCAAGAAGAAATTCTGCCGAGTGGAACTGAATTGAGAATTACGAATTGAGAATTACGAATGAAAGCGAGCGTCGTTCATCAAAAGAGTTATGCCTTTGCGGTTCGCATCGTTCGGCTTTCGCAATACCTGAGCAATGAAAAGCGTGAATTCGTGCTCTCAAAACAAGTTTTACGATCCGGTACAAGCATCGGAGCGAATGTCGAGGAGGCGTCCGGAGGACAGTCGAAGCGGGATTTCCTGTCGAAGATGTCGATCGCCTACAAGGAAGCCCGCGAAACCGTGTACTGGTTGCGACTCCTCAAGGACACCGAATACCTGACCCAATCCGAATTTGATTCCATCCACACCGATGCCGATGAGTTGTGTCGGATCCTTTCCAAAATCCAAACCAGTACGAAGACGAGCATTCGTAATTCGTAATTCCCAATTTGTCATTGAAGGACAACTCATGGCTCAGAAATTCGGATTCGGCATTGTCGGCTGCGGGATGATCGCGAACTTTCATGCGATGGCGATTGAGCACATCAAAGGGGCGAAGATCGTCGCGTGTTATGACGCATTCGCTCCGTCGGCGGAGAAGTTCGCGGCGGCGAACAAGTGCAAGAAGTACGACAAGCTGGAGGATATGCTCAAAGACCCGGCGGTGGATGTCGTCACGATCTGCACGCCAAGCGGCGCTCACGGCGATCCAGCGGTGAAAGCGTGCAACGCGGGCAAGCATGTCGTCGTCGAGAAGCCGCTGGAGATCACGCTCGCCAAGTGCGACGCGATCATCAACGCGGCGGCGAAGAACAAGGTCCGCATTTGCTCGATCATGCCGTCACGGTTCAGCCCGGCGAACAACGCGCTCAAGGAAGCTATTGATTCCGGTCGCTTCGGCAAGCTGACGCTCGGCGACACCTATGTGAAGTGGTGGCGGACGCAGCAGTACTACGACCAAGGTGGCTGGCGCGGAACATGGGCACTCGACGGCGGTGGAGCATTCATGAATCAGGCGATTCACAATGTCGATCTGCTGTACTGGTTCATGGGCGAAGTCGCAGAGGTTGCTGGCGTCACCGGCCTACTGGCTCACGAGCGGATTGAAGTGGAAGACGTCGCCGCCGCGTGCGTGAAGTTCAAGAGCGGTGCGCTCGGAGTGCTCGAAGCGACGACCGCCGCGTTTCCGGGATTGCTCAAGCGAACGGATTGGCAAGCGCAAGCGCCGCCTGCAGGTGCTCGCCGCCGACGTTGTCGAAATAGACGTCGATGCCGGTCGCGCCGATCGCCTTCACGGCGCGGGCGAGCGCCTTGGTGAGA
>CAZILR010001002.1:0-2269 GCA_964539995.1 uncultured Planctomyces sp. | reverse complement strand
CAATGACCAACGACCAATAACCAACGATCAATTCCTCCGCCTTCAAAGGCCCTCAATCATGTCCAACCTCTCTCGTGGTCAACGCATTCTGATCTCGCTGGGCGTCTGTGTCGCGCTGTTCGCGGCAGTCGGCTGGCAGGGGTTTCAGTGGACCATCTGCTACTGGTACGTCGGCGAAGGGGAGTCGCTGTTGCTGACATACAAAGGTCCGCCGCTGCCGATTCCTGGAATGGATTTGCCTTCGGCACCGGAGGGTCATCTCGCTGAAGTCGATGCGAGCGGCAAGCCAAAACAGAAGGGCATCCTGGCGGAAATGGTTGGTCCCGGCCGGCACTTCTACAACCCGTTCTTCTGGGAGTGCCAGAAGGTTCCGGACGTGGTCATCGAACCGAAGCAGGTCGCGATCGTCACCAGCCGTTCGGGGAAAGAGCTTCCGCCTGGTCTGTTTCTCGTCGATGGCGAAGTCGGGAAGACCGAATTCCGAGGCACGCTGCGAAAGGTGCTCGGCCCTGGCCGCTACCGCATCAACCCGAAGGCGTATGACGTCAGCATCGTGAAGGGCGAAGAGTTGGAGAAGACCAACGGCATGGACAAGAAATCCGGCTGGGTCGAGATCGCTGCGGGGTATGTCGGCGTGGTGACGAACTTGACTGGCAACCCGCTCACGAACACCAAGCCGGGCATTCAAGAAGAGACGTTGCCGCCAGGTATCTACACGATCAACAAGCGCGAGCAGCAAGTCGACGTGGTCAGCATCGGCTACCACGAGAAGAGCATCGAGGCCACGATGGTCGTGGCACCGGATGGACAATTCAAAATCGACGTCAGCGGCGAGCCGATGGTCGCCAACGACGACAGCGGCATCGAGTTTCCCTCCGACGATGGCTTCACGATCCGCATGGACTTCACCGCGATTTGGGGGCTGATGCCGGATCAAGCTCCGGACGCGATCCGCAAGTTCGGCAACGTATCGGCGGTGGAAGACAAAGTCGTGATGCCGCAGATCGAAAGCATCTGCCGCAACTACGGATCGAGGCTGAAAGCTTCCGAGTTGCTCGACGGTGAGACACGGCAAGAATTCCAAACCGAAGTCTCGCACGCTTTCCAAGAAGTGCTGAAGGGCAAGGGCATCAGCGTGCTGTACGGCCTCGTGCGAAACATCTACATCCCGCAAGAGGTCCGCCAGCCGATCCAGCAAGGCTACATCGCCGACGAGTTGAAGATCACTCGCGAGCAGGAACAGAAAACTGCGATCACCGAAGGGAACCTCCGCGAGGCCGAAGAAAAGGTGAAGGTGCAGACGGAAACGATCCGCGTCGAAACCGAAAAAATGGTCGCTACGAAAGTCGCTGAGGGTGCCAAGACCGCCGCTGAAACCAAGGCCGAGACGACCAAGCTTGTCGCGAAGATCGCTCGCGACACCGCCGAGATCGACAAAGAGGCGACGATCACGCTCGGCGAGGCGAAGGCCAACGCGCGCAAGTTGGAGGAAGAAGCCAAGGCCAATAAATTTGAACTCGCCGTCCAAGCCTTCGGCTCCGGCCAAGCCTACAACCAATGGGTCTTCGCTCAGGGACTGCCCGAAGACATCGAGTTGAACTTGCTCTACGCCGGCGAAGGGACGTTCTGGACTGACCTCAAAGGCTTCAGCGAAACACTGCTGGGCAAGCAACTCAAGCAGCAGACGCCGCCGGCTCCGACATCGTCCAGCAAGTCAGGCCGCTGATCAGAGGGAGGATGAGTACTCTTGCCCGTCCTTCTTTCGTCGTGATTGAACGGGCGCGGACGGGCAAGAGTGTCCATCTTCCTGACGCCGACGCTGGCAGCGTCGGCCACGAGTCGATCAGATGTGGCGACTCGCGAGTGGTCTCGCGAGTCGCCATTTTCGTTTTGATCCTGGGAGCTTGAATCATGCGTGGGCTGTGTCGCGTGCTGCTGATGGGATTCTGCCTTGTGTCCGTGTCGCCGGCTTCCGGCCAGGACAAGATCGACCTTGGCGGTGTGCGTGAAGAGCACACGATGATCCCGATGCGCGACGGGACAAAGCTCTCAGCGTATCTCTACTTTCCAGCGGGTGACGGCCCCTGGCCGGTGTTGTACGAACAGCGTTATGCGGACCTGAAAGGTGTCGGAACTCGGCAAGCGAACGCTCGATTGGCAAAGGCGGGCTACGTCGTCTGCGCCGAAAACTTTCGTGGGGCCGGCAAGTCCGAAGGAACCTGGGTCGGCTATCGAGCACTCGGTTGGGGCGAGTTACAGGATGGCTACG
>CAZILR010001001.1:0-2271 GCA_964539995.1 uncultured Planctomyces sp. | reverse complement strand
ACGCGACGGGGCTGATCGTCTGCCCTGGACTGATCGACCTGCACGTCTCACTACGCGAGCCGGGGGACGAAAAGGACGAAACGATCGAATCGGGTACGGCGGCTGCGCTTGCCGGGGGCATGACGTCGGTTGCGTGCATGCCGGACACCTCACCGGTCGTCGATAACCGTGCGGCGGCGGAGTTTGTCCAGCTTCAGTGCGCGCGAGCCGGACACTGCCATGTCTTCCCGCTTGGAGCCGTCACGAAGAATCACGATGGCCAGGAACTCGCCGAGATCGGTCAGCTCGTCGAAGGAGGAGCCGTCGGCTTCACCGATGCGAAGAGCACGGTCGCCAACTCCGAGATCATGCGGCGAGCGCTCGAATACACGCGCATGTTCGGCCGGCCGATCTTCAATCATCCGCAGGTGCCGGAGCTTGCCGCCAAAGGGATCATGCACGAGGGGTACTATTCGATGCAGTTGGGTCTGCGCGGCATCCCCGCCGGAGCCGAAGTCATCATGGCCGCTCGCGACATCACGCTGGCCGAGATGACCGGTGGCCGCATCCACTTGATGACCCTTTCGACCGCCGGGGCCGTCGATCAAGTTCGCCGAGCCAAGGCGAAAGGAATTCGCGTCACCGCCGAAGTCACGCCACATCATCTCGCTCTGACCGACGCCAGCTTGAGCAACTACGAGACGAACTTCAAAGTCGATCCGCCGCTGCGAACGAAGGAGCACATCGACGCTCTGATCGAAGGTCTGCGTGACGGCACGATCGACGTCATCACCTCAGACCATCAGCCGTTCGCCGAGGAAAAGAAGCAGAACGAACTCGACAGCTCACCCGCCGGAGTCGTCGGCCTCGAAACGCTGCTGCCGATCTGCATCAAGACGCTGATCGAGCCGGGGCATCTCACCTGGTCGAAGCTGATCGCCAAGCTGACGATCAACCCCGCGACGATCCTCGGCATCCAAAAAGGAACGCTGAAGTCCGGCCATGACGCCGACGTCACGATCATCGACCCGACCACCGCGTGGCGAATCGACCCGGCCAAATTCAAATCCAAGGGCCGCAACACGCCGTTCGCCGGCTGGGAAGTCAAAGGCCGAGCCCACACCGTCATCGTCACTGGCCGCGTCCGACACCACGTTTGATTTTGGAGTGCGGCGGCTCGACGCCGCCCTCCATCAGATGCGGGAGTTCGCGTTCAAGGCATCGTTAACGTCGCGGGTCTCCTGACCCCGCTGAAACGGCCGACCGAAGGTCTCCAGTCCATCGCTGGAAATTTCCCATCATCAGTTCGGGAGACCTTCGGTCGAGCGAGCGGCGGGGTCAGGAGACCCGCGCCGAGTTCAGCGCCGAGTTCAGCGACTCGAAAATCCCACCGCCGAGATATCCGGCCTCCCTCGCAAGCGACTCTTCCAACCGCAGCAACTGGTTGTATTTCGCGAGCCGCTCGCTGCGTGCCACCGAGCCGACTTTGAGTTGCCCCGCTCCCGTTGCAACAACCAGATCGGCGATCGTTGCGTCTTCGGTCTCGCCGCTGCGAGCCGATACGACCGGCCAATAGCCGTTGTCGAGTGCCAGCTTGAGCGTCTCCAGCGTCTCGCTGAGCGTACCGATCTGGTTCAGCTTGATGAGCACGCTATTCGCGACCCCGCGATCAATCCCTTCACGCAGCCGAGCCACATTCGTCACGAAAAGATCATCGCCGATGAGCTGCACACGATTGCCGAGTCGTTCGGTCGCGAGCTTCCAACCGGTCCAGTCGTCCTCAGCCAGCGGGTCTTCCAGGCTGATGATCGGATACTTCTCGACCCAGCGTTCGAGCAGATCGACCATCTGCTCGGCCGACAGCGGCGATGACGACACGCTCGGCAAGCGATAGCGGCCGTCTTCAAAAAAGTGCGTGCTCGCGACGTCCAAACCGATCGCGACTTCGCTGCCCGGCTTCAATCCAGCGGCTTCGATCGCGGCGACGACGAGTTCAATCGCCTCTTCGTTCGTGCGCAGCTTCGGTCCGTAGCCACCTTCATCGCCGATCAGAATCCCTTCGTGCCCGCGTTCGGTCAGCACTCGGCCGAGCCGCCGATAGACCGTGACGATCCACTCGAACGCCTGCGAATACGACGTCGCTCCGACCGGCAGAATCAAGAAGTCTTGAAACTCCAACTGCCGCCCGGCGTGCAGACCTCCGGAAATCATGTTGACCATCGGCAGCGGCAGCAGCATTCGCGTGCCAAGATCACGAGTGTCGGTTGCAGCGGTCCCCTCTCCCCCTGGGAG
>CAZILR010001000.1:0-2275 GCA_964539995.1 uncultured Planctomyces sp. | reverse complement strand
GCCGCTCGTCGGGCCAGTCGATCATGCGGTGCCGGTGATGACGGTGACTCGGCCAGACGGAAAGCTCGAAGCGGTGCTGTTCGGCTATGCCTGCCATCCAACGACGCTCAGCTTTTTGACGTGGTGCGGCGACTATCCCGGCTTCGCGCAGCTTGAGATCGAGAAGGCTCATCCTGGCACGACGGCCATGTTCGTCAACACCTGCGGCGGAGATCAGAACCCGCTACCGCGCCGCAAGGTGGAACTCTGCGAAAAGTACGGACACATGCTGGCGGTCGGAGTCGAGGAAGCGCTGAAGCAACCACTCAAGTCGGTCTCATCCGGGCTGCGCACGGCGTTTGAGATCATCGACCTGCCGTATTTGAAGAACGTCTCGCGCGAAGAGTTGCTTGAGTTATCGAAAGATGAAACAGGCATCAAAGGCCGCTGGTCGCGACGGCTGCTCAAGAGGCTCGATGCCGGACACAAGTTTGAATCGGCATACCCGTATCCGATCCACGCCTGGCGGCTCGGTAAGGAGATGCTGGTCGTCGGCATGGGAGCGGAGACGGTTGTGGATTACGCCCTTCGCTTCAAACGCGAGTTTGGCGAAGGCACCTGGGTCATGGGTTACGCCGACGACATGATCTCGTACATCCCCTCGCGCCGCGTGTGGGAGGAAGGTGGTTACGAGGGAGGCTACAACCTCTTCGAGTACGGCCGCCCCGCGTACCGCTGGGAGGGGGGCATCGAAGACCGGATCGCGGCGTCGGTTCACAAACTGGTGAAACAAGTCCGCGAGTGAACGTAGCCGTCATCGCTCCGAGGCTGTGAGTTTCTCAAAGTCGCCCTGTCGCTCCGCGACAGGAAAGCCGAACGTCGAACGAATCCCGTTTGTTTTCACACTCCACGTCTCCCGAAGCGCTCGGCAATCCTGTCGCGGAGCGACAGGGCTACAAAGAATCACAAGCTCGGAGCGATGATGGCTACAGAGGTCGCTACGACTCCACCGCCGCGAGCATCCCGCACGCACCGTGAATGTCTTGACCACCGCTGTAGCGGCGTTGAACCGGCATGTTCAACTCTTCGCGCAGTGCGTCGCGGAAAGCATTGGCCTCCTCGGTCGAGGGACGGCGAAACTGCCCCGTCGGGTCGTTCACGTCGATCAGGTCCAGCAAGATCGGCAAGCCTTCCGTCAGCTCTGCGAGCGCTCGCGCGTCTTCACGGCTAGTGTTGATCCCCGCGAGTACCGTCCAGGCGAAGGTCACACGCTTACGAGTGACCGCGTGGTACTCGCGCACAGCGTCGAGGAGTTCTGGCAGTGGGTAAGTCCGTTCGATTGGCAGCAGGCTTTGGCGTTGCTCGGATCGCGCCGATGTCAGCGAAACGATCAGCCGATACGGCTGCCGCTCGGCCGTGAAGCGGCGGATGCCGGGCACGACTCCGACGGTCGAGATCGTGATGGCCTTGGCGTTGATCGCCATGCCACACGGTTCCGAAAAGATGCGGGCCGCTCGGATCACGCGGTCGTAATTGAGCATCGGCTCACCCATCCCCATGAAGACCACGCCGCGCACCGGGTGCTCCGAGTCCGCTTGAATCTGCGTGACTTGATCGACGATCTCCCAGGTCGCGAGGTTCCTTTGAAAACCCATGCGGCCAGTCGCGCAGAACGCACACGCCAGCGCACAGCCCACTTGAGAACTCACGCAAACGACGTATTTCTGATCGTCAGGCCGGTGTAGCAGAGGAATGCGCACCGCCTCGAAACGTCCCTCGCCGTCACCTTCAAACAGATACTTCGCGAACCCGTCCTGCGACGAGACGATCTTGTCGAGCAACTTCAGACGCGGAATCGTCACACGCTCGCGAACCTTCTGAAGCACTCGCGGAGAAACGGTCGGAAGTTCAAACGGGATCTCGGTCGCACCGCGACGTACCGCCGCCGCGTGCAACTGTCGCACGAGCCGGTCGGGCAGCGCGAGATCGGCCAACGCCTCTGCGAGTTCGGTTGAGGTTTGGTCTTTGAGCAGGATCATGAAAACAACTTGTAGGATGGCCGCCCTCGGCCGTCCGTGTTTGTGAATCAAATGATGCAGGACGGCCGAGGGCGGCCATCCTACACTCACATCGCATGTGCCAATTCGGCGACGTGGCTCGGCGAGCCGAAGCCGATGATGGCGGAACTCACCGCTGAATGCGACAGCACGAAGCGCAGGGCGAATGCCGTCATGCTCTCGCTGTCGCGTAGTTCGCTTCGAAGTTGCTCGGCCCGCGCGACGTCGCGTTGATACAG
>CAZILR010000999.1:0-2276 GCA_964539995.1 uncultured Planctomyces sp. | reverse complement strand
CGAGTGGGTGCTGACGGGCCGCATCTCATTCTTGCGGCATTTAGGCTAGTTGTGTTTGTAGATTGGACGCCCTCGTCCGACCGGTCGGACGAGGGCGTCCAACCTACTTCATGGAGGAACTATGACCAACGTCTTGTTGCTGGGCGCGGGCACGATCGGGCGAATGATCGCAACTTTGCTGACTCAGTCGGGTGATTACCGAGTTCGCGTTGGCGATACCGATGTCGCCGCACTCGACCGGTTGAAGTCCAAGCTCGGCGTGGAAACCCTTGCCGTTGATGCGGCGAACGAAGCCGACCTCGCCGCGGCGATGACCGGCCAAGCGGCCGTGATCTCAGCGCTGACGTTCTCGCTGAATCCACGAGTCGCTCGCGCCGCGCTGGCGGCGGGCATCAGTTACTTCGATTTGACCTAGGTTGTCGAAACGACTAGCGTGGTGCGCACGATTTCGGGAGCGGCTCGCCCCGGCCAAATCTTCGCGCCGCAATGCGGACTGGCTCCGGGCTTCGTCGGTATCGTGGCAAACCATTTGGCTCACAAGTTTGAGCAACTCGATTCGTTGTTTCTGCGGGTCGGTGCGTTGCCAGAGTTCCCGACGAACTCGCTGAAGTACAACCTGACGTGGTCCACCGACGGACTCATTAACGAATACTGCAATCCGTGCGACGTCATCCATCAAGGACAGCGGCAAGAGTTCTGGCCACTCGAAGGACTCGAACACCTGTCGATCGACGGCGTCGAATACGAAGCGTTCTCGACATCGGGCGGACTCGGCACGTTGTGCGAGTCATTCCAGGATCGCGTGCGAGAGCTGAACTACAAGACGATCCGCTACCTCGGCCACCGCGACCGAATGCTGTTCCTGCTGGATGAACTGCGACTGCGCGATCGCCGCCAACTGCTCAAAGAGATTCTGGAGAACGCCGTCCCGCGCACCTTGCAGGATGTGGTCGTCGTGTTCTGTACCGCGACCGGTCAGCGCGACGGACAGATGGTGCAACTTTGGGATGCTCGCAAGATTTACCACAAACAACACGGCGACGAAGTTTGGTCCGCGATCCAGATCACAACCGCCGCCTCGATCTGTGCGGTGCTCGACCTGCACATCCACGGCCAGTTGCCGTCAACCGGGTTCGTGAAGCAGGAACAAGTTGATCTGGAGGCGTTTCTCGACAACCGCTTCGGCCAGCACTACGTCGGCCCCGGCGTGACGTTGAATTCTCGACAACGAACATAGCTGCCTCGCTGGAGCGATGCGGCTCAGTTCACGTCGCGATCAGGAACTGCTCGAACTGCCAGTCTTCGTGGTCGTCGCCGTTGTCCCGCGGCTTGTTCGTCCGGCCGCTCTTCTTCAGCGAGTCGTGATGACTCTTCAGTCGCGGCGACCAATCCACCGGCTG
The DNA here is from genome assembly GCA_964539995.1 of uncultured Planctomyces sp. Classification (GTDB taxonomy): domain Bacteria; phylum Planctomycetota; class Planctomycetia; order Planctomycetales; family Planctomycetaceae; genus SXKJ01. The sequence goes on along the minus strand of CAZILR010000999.1, from coordinate 876 downwards.
CGAGATAAACGGGCCAAGGTACGGCATCGCGATGTCGAGCACCTCTTCGTGCGGCAGGTCGTCCGGTAGTTTCACTCCCTTTTCGGGATTGCGAATCATCCAAAACAGCGCCCCCAACACCGACGAGGCGACTTGCACCGTGGTGGGGTTCTGGCCGGGAACCAAGGCTCGCGATTCTTCGATGTCGAGCATGCTGCCGATCCACCAGGACTTGTAATCGTGGCCCATCAGCAGGCAGCCAAGTTCGTCTCGGCCGGAGACAATCTCGTTGCGCAGAATTCGTTCGTGCCGATGACGCTGGTACTCATTGCTGCGAAGTTCATCGAGCGAGCCGATTGCGTCCTCGCACGGGCAGTAGGCGTAGTGGACGGTCGGCCGATAGATGACTCCACCTTCCTCGTCCACGCAGGTCAGTCGTTCGGAGATGCTGAAGGCTTCGCCGTGGCGGATCACCATGCCGCGCATCTCGCCCGACGGGCACCACGAGCGGACCCAGGTGTTAATGCCGCGCCGCTCCAGACAGATTTGGTTTCGCGGCCCGTGCGTGTGCTCGCAAGCGTCGTGAGGTAGTCGCTTCTCGTGCGTCCCCCAGCCGAGTTCGGCGGGAGCGATACCCTCTTCGTACAGCCCCTCGACGCTCCAGGTGTTGACGAACTCGTCGGCCGACTTCGGCTGGTTGGATGTCTGCGTGTCTCGCTCGGAAATGTGGATGACTTTCACGCCGCTGAGCATCGCCATTTCGTTGAACGTCAGCCGTTCGATGGCTCGCCGCAGCGCGGGGACTCGGCGGTTGCGCGGCCGGTCTTCGATGATCCGCCGTGAGATTTGCAACAACGCTTGCTTGGTGAAGTGCGACACGAGGCCAGGGTTGGCTCC
>CAZILR010000998.1:0-2277 GCA_964539995.1 uncultured Planctomyces sp. | reverse complement strand
GTCCGAATATGTCGGCCGTATCGCGATCGGCCGCATCGTCAGCGGCAGCGTGACGGCTGGCCAGAAGATTGCCGTCATGAAGGCCGATGGCAAACCGCTCAACGGCGAAGTTACCGAGGTCCACCTGTTCGACAAGCTCGGCCGTGTGAAGACCGAAAATGCCGAAGCGGGCGACATCGTCGCTTTGATCGGCCTGCCAAACCCGGAGATCGGTGACACCGTTTGCGATCGCTTCAATCAACGAGCACTGCCTCGCATCAGCGTCGATGAGCCGACGCTGTCGATGCTGTTCACGATCAACGACTCTCCGCTGTCCGGCAAAGACGGCGGCAAATTTCTCACCAGCCGTCACATTCGTGATCGGCTCGACCGCGAGCTCGAACACAACGTCGCGCTGCGAGTCGAAGAGGCTGGCTCGAAAGAAAAATTCCTCGTCTCTGGCCGAGGCATCCTGCATCTTTCGGTGCTGATCGAAACGATGCGCCGCGAAGGTTACGAACTCTCGGTCGGCAAGCCGCAAGTCATCATCAAGACCATCGACGGCCAGAAGCACGAGCCGTTCGAGACACTGACCATCGACGTCCCTTCCGGGTACGTCGGAGCCGTGATGGAGCCGACCTGTACTCGCCGCGGCCAGCTCATCGACATGACCGCCAGCGACAACGGTATCAGCCACCTGACGTTCTCGATTCCCGCTCGCGGCCTGATCGGCCTGCGAACGCGATTGCTCAACGCCACGAAGGGCGAGGCGGTCATCCATCACCGCTTTGAAAGCTTCAAGCAGTGCGAGGGTGAAGTGCCGCACCGTCCCAACGGTGTGCTGATCAGCCAAGAGAACGGCAAAGTGGTCGCCTTCGCGATGGGCAAGCTGCAAGAGCGGACCGACCTGTTCGTCAAACCGGGCGACGAAGTTTACGAGGGCATGGTCGTCGGCGAGAACTCGCGCGAGAACGACATGGTCGTCAACCCGATCCGCGAGAAGAAGCTGACCAACATGCGTGCCTCCGGCAGCGATGAGAACATCATCCTCAAACCGCCTCGCGATATGTCGTTGGAAATGGCCCTCGAATACATCGAGGACGACGAGTACGTCGAAGTCACGCCGAAGACCATCCGCCTGCGGAAGGTCGTGCTGCTCGAAAGCGAACGGAAGCGTCTGCGACTGAGGTAAAGCTCGAAACTCGAAATCCGAAACTCGAAGTAACCGTTTCGGATTTCGAGATTCGGATTTCGGATTTTCATCATGGGCTTCTTCGACAAATTGAAAGCGGGCTTGGCCAAGACCAAGCAACTGCTGCAGACCGACGTTCGCGACCTGCTCAAGGCGGGCGAGATTCTCGACGAGTCAAAGCTCGTCGAGTTTGAGAAACGTCTGCTGCGCACCGACATGGGAGTCGTTGCGGCCGATGCCATCATGGACGAACTGCGAGCCAAACATCTCGGCCGCACGGTCGTCATCGACGAGATTTGGCAGACGGTCAAAGACAAACTGAAGTCGCTGTTGCGCGGCGACGGCAACTCGAATTGGGATGCCGAGAATCCGCTCTCGCCGTTGAAGCTCTCGGCGACCAAGCCGTCGGTGATCCTCGTGGCCGGGGTCAACGGAGCCGGCAAGACGACGTCGATCGCGAAGCTTGCCAAGTTGCTGATCAGCACCGGGAACTCGGTGGTCCTCGCCGCTGGCGACACGTTCCGCGCGGCGGCCGTCGAGCAACTGACTCTCTGGAGCCAACGGCTTGGCTGCGACATCGTCACGAAGCCGAGCGGCACGGACCCTGCTAGCGTCGCCTTCGCCGGTTGCGAGCACGCACTCAACACCGGCAAAGACATCGTCATCGTCGATACCGCCGGCCGTCTGCAAACCTCGCAAAACTTGATGCAAGAGCTGACCAAAATTCATCGCGTCATCGGTAAGAAGGTCGAAGGCGCGCCACACGAAAGCCTGCTGGTGCTCGACGCGACGACCGGGCAAAACGGACTCAGCCAGGCCAAGAATTTTTCCGACGCGACGCAATGCACCGGCCTGATCCTCGCGAAGCTCGATGGCACTGCGAAAGGCGGAGTCGCCGTCGCGATCCGCCAGCAGATGGGCATCCCGGTGAAGTACGTCGGCGTCGGAGAAGGGATCGACGACCTGCAAGTCTTCAGCCCCGACAACTTCGTCGATGCGCTGTTCGCATGAACGTAGCCGTCATCGCTCCGCGTGACGAGCCTTCTGGCACACGGCATTGAACGCTGCGAGAGCCTTCGTGGGTCGAAACTTTCAAGGCTCGTCAC
>CAZILR010000997.1:0-2279 GCA_964539995.1 uncultured Planctomyces sp. | reverse complement strand
TGGGCGAACAGGAAGGAGGTCGTTGTTGGCTGAAGTGAACAAGCCACAACTGCAAGAAAGGGAAATTACGCTAGCTGACTCCGTGCGATCGTCGCAAGACCGATTCAATGACCGGCCCAGTGCGACGGACGCACGACGCACTTTGTGATTTTCGGTTTGAGCGGGGATCGTAGGGTGGGACAAGGTCGCTTCGACCGCCGGCCCACCAGCACTGGGACGACCGTCGCCAGACGCCTGATCGACAAGGGAGTGAAACTCTCTGGCAATCTGATTGGTGGGCCGTCGCCGAAGCGGCTTGTCCCACCCTACGGCGCAAAGTGCGTCGTGCGCCTCGGTGCGACCCCTATCGAGCCGCCGTCTCTTGGACCAAGCGAAACATCACCGACTCAAATCGCTCGCAACATTCCTGCCAGTCGAAGCACTTGACGGACTCGCGAGCGTGCCGGCTGAATCCGGCGAGCCGTTCTGGATCCGTGAGCAGCGACAGAACCTGCTGAGCCATGTCATCCGGATCGTGAGGCCGCACAAGAAAGCCGTTGATCCCCGATTGGATTTGGTCGAGGTTCCCGCCACCAGCGGCGGCGATGACCGGCGTTCCCGAGGCCATCGCCTCCAGGTTGGTCGTGCAGAATGTTTCGCTCGACGAGGGATTCAGCAACACATCGGCTCGCGCGTACCAACCCTTGAGCGTGTCACCATACGCCTCGCCGGGAAACGTCACCGCCGAAGCGAATGGCTGCGACTGCTTCCGCAGAGTTGCTTCCAAGGGGCCGCTGCCGATGATGACGAGGTGAGCCTCCGGCAGACGCTCGTGAATGCGAGCAAACGCCGCCATCAAATCGAGCACGCTCTTTTCCGGCACCAATCGACCGACGAACAACAACATCGGCCGCGGGTCATTCGGGATCGGATTGAGGCGGATGTTTTCGGGCACATATTCGTCCGTCAGCACTCCGTGGAAGTGCAGCTTCTGAGTGTTCACGGCACCGAACTCGATGTTGCGTTCCAACAGATCGTCCGAGGGATACAACTGCAAGTCATACGCCGAGCACATGCGGCGAATCACCGACCGCAGCAGCGGTTTCGCGAGCGCCAGTGTCACACGCCCAAAGTACGTCGCCGCGTAGCTGAGCCAATCGGTTTCCAACAACGCCAACGTCGGGATACCGTTTCGCCGCGCGTAGTCCGACGCGATGTAGCGGCGATAACCGCCGCCAAACGGCGAGCTGAGTCCGATCAAGCTCGGCAAATCTTCGAGAACGACGATGTCTGGCTGGAACGCCGCGAGATGCTCGTCGATTTGCCACTGTCGATGACTGCGCGGCACCGGATAAGTCTTGCTGAACGGATGCGGTTGCGACGGATACGCGAAATCGCTGAAGCCGGGCAGGCTCTGCAATTCCTCCAGACCTGGCATCGCACGCTCATGCACTTCTTGCGGGAACTGCTTGTCGGCGTTCGGTCGAAACAAATGGACGCGATGCCCGCGCTGCAACAGCCAGCGAACTCGACGATGCACCGCGAACGAGACGCCATTCAAGAACGGTGAGTAACTGGAAGCGACGTAGGCGATCTTCACGAAACGTCCTTGTGAGATCTGGTGCGGCCATTCGGTAAGGGGCGAGTGCGATCGTCGGAGTGATGCGTCGTCGCATGGCGAGCCTGGCACTCTGCGGCCAACTTCGGCACCAACTCATGGACTGCGGACCACGGTTCGTCGATGGCGAACCGTGCCGACGTCGGAGCCAACGCATGCAGCTTCTCGACGCAGAACCTTTGCGGACTGCCGGCATCCAGCAACTCGACCGGAGCGTTTGTCTTAAGCACTCGCTGGATCGTAGAGACCAGGTCCGGTGCCGGCATCGAAATGCCTGATGCGACGACGACGGTGTCGCGGTTCGAGACATTTTCCAGCAGCTCGTCCACGATCGCCGCGAACCGCTCGTGTTCGATCAGATCGCGTGTTGCGTGACGGTACACTCGCACGCAACCGCTCAAGACTTGCCGCACCAAACTCGGAAGCAACTGGCGAGCGTTTGCTCCTGGTCCAATCAAGTTGGCAATTCGCAAAATCAGGCAGCGGCAATTCGACTCGCGAATCAATTCCTCGCAGCGCAGTTTGTGCGAACCATACGGCGTCGTCGGACGACATGGCGTCCGCTCATGCCGAGCCTCGGTCATGTCGCCATAGACGGCTCCTGCGCTGGAGCAATACACCAACCGCTGATCTGTGAGTCGGCAGTGCTCCAGCACCGCTTCCAGCCGGCGCTGTCCGTGGC
>CAZILR010000996.1:0-2280 GCA_964539995.1 uncultured Planctomyces sp. | reverse complement strand
GCATCGGCTCACCTTGAGCCGGGCGGAAGGGGCGAGAGGATAGTGGTGGCCTGGGAGACCGTCAAACGACGTTACCGACCGCTCATGGAGCCGCGTGCTTGCGGATGAACTCGACGATCGGCGTCGAATCTTCCAGGCCGTGCGGATGATGACCGACGCCCGGTTTGCGGATCAACTCGATCTTACCGCCAAGTTTCTCGTACCGCTCGGCGATGAGGCCGGTGTTCTCGTCCCACGGGACGACGTCGTCAGCATCGCCGAAGACGTGCAGCAGCGGCACTTTTGCGGCGGCCAGCGGCGCGAGGTTGTCGATCGGATTCAATTTCCAGGCGAGTGCTTCGGCTTCGTCGGCAAAGTGGAAGCGTTCGAGCACCAGCTTCCAATCGCCCTCGCTCCCTTTGCCTTTGCCCTTTCCGCCGGGCCAACTTTTGAAATCGCAGACCGGAGCGTCGCCGTAAATGCACGCGACCTTGTCCGGGTTCGCAGCCGCCCAGTTGTAGCAGTACAAGCCGCCGCGACTCAGGCCAACGAGCGCGGGCTTTGGGGAGAACCCGTATCGCCGAGTCAGTTCGCGATACAGCGAATTCCAATTCGACACCGCATCGGGGCAGCCGAGCATGTTCGGCACGCTCAAGTAGACGATGTGAAACCCGTGACCGAGTAGCGCGATGTCGGGAGCCGGTTTGTGTCCGAAGAACTCACCGTGCCAAACCCACGGCTTGCCTTCGGCCACTTTCTTCGGAACAACGATGCTGGCGGTCTTGCCTGCGACGTCGAACTCGTAGCGGTCGAAGCCATGCCAGTCGGACTTCTTACCGGGGAGCGGTTCCGCACTTGGTTTGAGTTCCAAATTGATGTGGACTGGCCTCGCAAGCTTGGCGATCTGCTGATTCAACTCGGCCGCTTCGGCGTTGGCTTCCGCAACCAGTTTCCCCTTCGACATGCCGGGGCGGAGATGTCCGACGTCATTGAGCCACGCATCTCCCTGCAAGCGTTGCCGACGTTGAATCAGCTTCAGCAACTCGGCGGCCTGCTGAGTCGGCGCGAACGAAGTGAGTTGCGTCAGATTGCTTTGACCGGTTCGCAACTCGTGAGCCGCGACGTACCCGATCGGCTCCCCTTTCTGAAGCACGTCGTATCGAGGCGACTTCGCGATGGACGAATGCAAATTGAACGTCGCGAAGTACTCGCGCGCCGAAGTCAGTTCGAGTGAGTCGGCGTCCCAGGTCGGATCGACCGGCATCGGCACAATCATTTGCTCGTCGGTTCCCAAGAACTCACCATCGACTTCGGCGAGCGGCTGCGTGTGCGGCCAGCCGAACATCGCGTCGATGAGGGCTTGCGTCATCAGCCAATGACCTGTCGTGCCGGCGTGAACTCCGTCCCCCGCGAGCACGAACTTCGGGTTCTGTTTGCGACGCGCGGCGAGGTGCGCGTTCATCGGGCCGTGAATGTCGATCACCGTCCAGCCGCTTGCTCGCTGCGAGACCAGCCACTCGGAATACCGATCGAGCACGCCGTTGTAGTCCTTACTGCCGCCTCCTTTCAGCGGCTGCGGATCGTAAGTTGGCGGAGTCAGGTGGATCACTTTAGCTCCAGCCGTTTCTGCAGCGGCTCGCAGCTTGCGGATGCCCTCTTGATATTTCGCGAATCGCTCCTCGGCGAACGGCAGATAGATGCCGCAGTTCATTCCATAGCAGGCGACGATGAGATCCGGTTTCAGCTTGTCGAGCACTCGCTGCAACCGCTCATGCACATCTGGCCGAGGAAACTTTCCACCCGCGTGCCCGTCCTCGGACAAGCCGGAGCACGTTTCGCTCGGCAGTCCGAGATTGATGAACTCGGTTTCGCGTTTCGGAAACCTCGTGGCGAGAAACGTCTCCAGGTACGCGATGTACTGGCCGGAGTAGGTGATGCTGTCTCCGAGAAACACGACCCGCTTGGCCTTCAGCAACGCAACCGCTCCGGGATCGACCGGCGTGAGTTTGGAGAGTTGCGGACGCAGCAGGTCATTCCAAACTTTGTAGCCCGCCGCCGTCATGTGCAATCGGTCTTTGAGGAATAGCTCCTCGCGCGGTTGACCGTCCTTGCCGAGCATCGGCTTCTCGACATCGACGAAGGTCAGCCGTGGCCCACGCTCACAGAAGGCGCGAATTTTCGCGTTCGCCGCGCGCTGCGTTTCGATGTGCTTCCAGCGCGACCCGCTGGGTTTGATGGCGATGAACAGGATTTGCGTCTCCGGAAGCTTGCCGCGCACCTTCGTGACGAACTGCTCGAAGT
>CAZILR010000995.1:0-2284 GCA_964539995.1 uncultured Planctomyces sp. | reverse complement strand
GGAACGCAACAGGCGCGTCACCTGACCGACTCGCGGCCAGCGTTCGTCCGGAATACAGCCCAGGTCGATGACATCGGCCCCGTCGCGTCGGTACTTCTCGGCTTGCGCGAGCAATTCATGGTCGCTCAATCGCGGCGCATGATTGATCTCCGCCAAAATTTCGATGTCGTATCGACTGAGGTCCGGCGGGGATTTCGCTCGTCCACCAAAATACTCGGGCAAATCGAACATGTCCTTCGGACCTCGTTCAAACCGGATGCCGTATTTCTGCGCCAGCGATTCCAAGTCGCCGCCGCACCATCCGGGTAGCAGAATTCGATCGACGGCTTGGGGCGCGTCCAACTTGCGGGCGACGAAGTCCACCGACATCAGTGCCGCCACGCTGATGCCCAACACCGCGACGTCGTACTCGAAGCCTGCCTTCGGAGCGAGTGTCGCGAGCAACTCGCGCAACGAGACCTCGGCCAGTCGCCCCGTCACGAACAAGATTCGTTCCGCTGGCATGAGATCACCGCTCCGCGCCACCGTTGACGTTGATGATCTGGCCGGTGATGTAGCTCGCCTCGCGACTGACGAGGAACCGCGCGACCGCAGCGACGTCTTCAGGAGTTCCCCAACGCTTCAGCGGTGTCTCTCGAAGGACACGAGCTTGCCAATCCGCACTGGCACCCTCGCCCCACTTCGTCCGAATCCAACCGGGCGCGATGCAGTTGACTCGGACGGTCGGTGCGAGGCTGAGCGACAGCGAACGAGTGAATCCCATGATCGCGCTCTTCGCGGCCGAGAAGAGTTCGCCGCTGTCCCCTTCCATGCCGCGCTCCGCTTGATCCCAGCCGATGTTGAGGATCGTTCCGCGACCTGCGGCAACCATCCGCTGACCGACCAACCGACTGAGCAGCAACGTGCTGCGAACATCGACCTCGTAAAGTCGTTGCAACTTGTCGTCAAAGTCCAGCTTCGCGGCCTCGCCAGTGAGCAAGTCGGCTCCTGCGTTGTTCACCCAGATGTCGATCCCTCCCAACTCCACCCAGCAGCGATCGACAAAAGCCGCATGCGAACTCGCGTCACTGACATCCGCCATGACGACCGCCGCGCGGCGACTAAGAGACCGCAACTCAGTCGCCAACGCATCGGCCGAGTCCGCGCTGCGAACTCCATGAATGACGACGTCCGCGCCCGCACGAGCGAACTCCGAGACAATCGCTCGACCGATGCCGGAGGTTGATCCGGTGACAACCGCTCGCAGGCCGGACAAGTTGCTGAATTCGGCGACTTTCACAGAAACCTCGCGGATTTTCGGAGAAGAACCATCGTTGACGACGCATCGGTGAGCCGGAATAATCCGCCCCGTTCCGTCATTGGTGACGAATTGAATCTGCCTATCTGACTTTGATTTGCACATTTCCGTGGCGATTCCGCCAGTTCTCGGCCCTCGATTCGAGGGCAATCATCGTATTCTCGGATTCCAGTCTTCAACGATTTTCCTTTGACCACAAGTCCATTCGCCAGTGCAGGCGCGGCGATCGCCTCGTCGTTATTCGTTTGGTTCGTGAGCCGTCTTCGTCGATGGCTCATTGGCCCGATGGCACCACGCGATTGGATTTCAGGAACGCCACTTGGCCGACCATTCGCAACCTGACCTCCCGCGAGAGACGCCCGCGCCGGCACCCCTCTCGAATCCAACTACAGAACGCATTGAGGAAGAAATGCTCGAACTTATTGAATCTCCCGTCCGTCAGAAAAAATCCGTTGCCGAGAAGAATCAACTCCCCGGCCAGTTCCAACGTGAGTTGGTCCAGATGTTCAAATTGCTCTCCGATGAGACTCGGTTGCGAGTGCTGATGTACTTGTACCGCGAAAACGAACTGCATGTCTCGGCGTTGTGCGAGCGATTGCAACAAAGCCAACCGGCTGTCAGCCATCACTTGGCCTTGCTGCGTGAGGCAGGCTTGATCGGTTGCCGCCGAGACGGCAAGCACAACTTCTATTCGATCCGCCAGACTCACTTCCACCGCGTTGTCGCGCAACTGTTCCAAAACATTGCCGACCCCGGCAAGTCCGAATTTCGATTCGACGAGTTCACCGTCACTCCGAGCCGTAAAAGCGGAGCGTGACCGGTCAGTCGCCTGACAGTTGTTTTCCTTGAGCGGAGCCGTGCGGAAGCCGGCTCCGCTTTTTTGTTTCGCGATGCGGTGCTGGCGACACCCCCTCACCACAACGAACCCGCAATTCTTGCCGAACGGGACCAATCCAGGAGCCTTGAGCCGCCCTACAACCGGCACAT
>CAZILR010000994.1:0-2287 GCA_964539995.1 uncultured Planctomyces sp. | reverse complement strand
GGTGGTATTCAACGCGACTGATACGGGCGGGCTTTCCGCCAGCAGTGGTATCATCACCATCAACATCACCGACATCCCCGAGGGAGCGGCACCCGTGGTCACCATCGTGTCGAGCGGTGGCGGTGGATCGTCACGATCGACGTTCGGGTAAAACGTCGAGAGCGAGGCGACCATCGACGACAGCACTGCCATTGGGTGCGCGGTCGGCGGGAAACCCTCGTAAAACTTCTTCATGTCCTCGTGAATCATGCTGTGCCGCGTCAGCTTCTCGCGAAAGACGCCGAGCTGTTTCGGATTCGGCAGCTCGCCGAAGATCAGCAGGTGCGCGACTTCCACGAACGAAGCGTGCTCGGCCAGATCGGCGATGTCATAGCCTCGATACCGCAGAATTCCTTCTTCGCCGTCGATGAAGCAGATCGAGCTTTTGCATGCTCCGGTGTTGCCGTAGCCGGAATCGAGCGTGATCGCCCCGCTCTTGGCCCGCAAGGTGGTAATGTCGATGCCGACTTCTCCCTCGCTGCCAACGACGACGGGGAGGTCGTAATCCTTGCCGTTCAAAATCAACTTCGCGTTGTCCATGAGTCTTCCGGATTCTTTCTCGTAAAGCCAAACCAGCGAGCGCCGCGCGTGAGCGGAACGGTTTCAATCGGCGGCATTGTTGTGCCCCGGCCACGATTTTTCCAATCAGCACCGCGCAGGATTTCGCCAACCGTTTGTGACGGCGGCGACTCCGAATCCACATCGAGGCGGTGGCCCGCTACAGTCCCGCACTTTCCAATCATTCCTGGCGAGGTTCGTGCCGATGGCAGTGTTGATGCAGATTTTGAAGGCGTGTAAGAGCTACGGCGAGCAAGTGCTCTTAGACAATGCCGAGGCAACGCTCTCCGACGACGTGAAGGTTGGCTTTGTCGGCCGCAACGGCGCGGGAAAGAGTACGCTGTTGCGCGTCCTGCTGGGGGAAGAAGAACTCGACAGCGGCGAGGTGACTCGGCATCCCAATTTGAAGATCGGCTACTTGCGGCAGCACGATCCGTTTCTGCCGGGCGAGTCGGCTCACGACTTTTTGATCCGCGACAGCGGACAACCGGAGTGGAAGTGCGGCGAGGTTGCCGGCCAGTTCGAGCTGAAGGGGGACTACCTCGAAGGCCCGGTCTCTCGGCTGTCAGGCGGTTGGCAGACGCGCGTCAAACTCGCGGCGCTGCTGCTGCACGAACCGAACCTACTGCTGCTCGACGAGCCGACCAACTTCCTCGATCTCCGCACACAGATTCTGCTCGAACACTTCCTGCGACACTTCAAGGAAGCCTGTCTGATCGTCTCGCACGACCGAGCGTTTCTGAATGCAACCTGCGACCACACGCTCGACCTGTCGCGCGGCAAGCTGACGATGTACCCCGGCAAGATCGACGCCTTCCTCAACTACCAGAAAGAGCAGAACGAACACTTGCTCCGCTCAAACGCCGCGATCCAAGCCAAGCGTCGCGATCTGGAAACATTCATCGCGAAGAACAAAGCCCGCGCCAGCACCGCGACGCAAGCCCGGTCGAAGTCGAAGCAGCTTGAACGCCTGGAACTTTCCGATATCGCGACTGACGAGCCGACAGCGTACATCCTCGCGCCAATTGTCGAGCCACGCCAAGGCCCGGCCGTGCGCTGCAAAAATCTGACGATCGGTTATCCCGAACGCCAAGTCGCCAGCGGCATCGACGTCGAAATCGATCACGGCGAGCGAGCGGTCATCGTCGGTGACAACGGTCAAGGCAAGACCACATTCCTGCGAACGGTTGTTGATTCGCTCAAACCGCTCGCCGGCGAGGTGAAGTGGGGCTTCGGGTGCTCTGTCGGCGTCTACGCTCAGCACGTCTACACCAGCCTGCCCGAGAAGGACACGGTGCTGGAGTACCTTCAGTACCACGCGATGTTCGGGACGACGACACAGAAGATTCTGAACGTCGCCGGAGCAATGCTCTTCCGAGGCGACGCCGTTCAAAAACGAATTTCGGTGCTGTCGGGTGGCGAACGCGCGCGAGTCTGTCTCGCGGGGTTGTTGCTGTCGCAATACAACGTGCTGGTCCTCGACGAACCGGGCAACCATCTCGACGTCGACACAGTCGAGGCACTCGCACAGGCGCTGATCGACTACAAGGGGACGGTGATCTTCACGACGCACGACCGGCACTTCATGAAACGGGTCGCGACGTGCGTCATCGAGGTCCGCGACGGCCATGTGACCAACTACGGCGGCGGCTACGACGCCTATCTCTACGCCGTCAACAAAGAGATCGAC
>CAZILR010000993.1:0-2288 GCA_964539995.1 uncultured Planctomyces sp. | reverse complement strand
GCCGGCAAGCCGGGACGCAGTACCAGATCGGGGTTCTCGACTTCCGCCCAGACACGGACCTGAGCATTCACCGGATCAATTTCCGAACTGATAAAGACGACTCTGCCTTTGACGGCGACTGGCTTCTCGTCGTCGCTGAGAGTGACCAGCACTCGGACGGCGGCACCGCGTAGCGAACTGGTAATCGCGCGGCTGTCCACGAAGCCTTCGACTTTGAGACGATCCAGTCGCACGATGCGCATGACGCGCTGCCCCGGTTCGAGCCACTCGCCTCGATGCCGGAACACTTCGGCCACTTCTCCATCGAGGGGCGAACGCAACCCGCGCCGCGCCAATTGCAATTTCGCCTGATCGAGCGCACGGGCCTTCACGTCGCGAGTCAGCGTATCGACCTCTTTTTGCAACTGAGCCTGCTCGACGCTGAGCTTCAGGCGTTCGACGATCTGGTCCTGTTCGATGATCGACGAGTCTTCGATTTGCTGCTGCAAGTCGGCAAGGTCTTTCTCGAACTCCGCCTTCTCGATTTCCACCTCGTTGAGTTCGAAGATCAACCTCAAGCGATCATGCTCGGTCAGCGAGATGCTCTTCTCGAACGCCTTGCGAGCTTGCACGGCTCGATCGTACTCCGCCTTCGAAGCATCACGCGACTTCACGGCGTGCCGGACAGCAACGTCGTTCTCCGCTTTCATCGCCGCGATACGCTGCGACAGCTTCGCCTGCGCCTGATCCTGTTCGGCTTCCTTCAACAGTGCCGCAGCGGTGCGGATCGGCACCGAGTTTTTTGCCTGTCGCTCGGCAATCGCCAGATCGAGTTCCGCACGGGCGACCGCCAACTTCGCGTCGTCGTCATCCAGCCGGCTCAGCACTTGTCCGGCTTTGACGATGTCGCCCTCCCGAACTTCGAGCGTCGCCAGCACACCAACTTCCCGTGCGGGAATGTCAGCTTCCTCAAGCACTCGCACGAAGGCCGATTGCACTTTGATCGGCTCGGCCGCGCTCGCCAAAACTCCACCAGCCACGATCGCGAAAAGGGTCACGAGCATTCGAGAATTCATGGCGGCTCTCCGTTTCAACTTCGATCGTTCTGAGATTTTCGCTGCCGATACAGCTCGCGAAAGCTTTGCTTCGGAGGGACCGGTAACTCGCGCTTCTGCCCCCACGGGTTCAGGCGATTGTAGACCAGAAATCGAGGCAGCCACGACAGCAGTTTTCGCCCTGCCGAGCCAGCAAAACCGAACAGCTTCGGCCGCCGCATCACGAAACTGGCCGCTCCGAGCGCGAACCGTTTCGACCACGGCACGAGGCCCCGCACAGCGATTTCCTTGCGCCACGTCAGCAGTTGGTGATGCAGATCGATCTTCACCGGACAGACATCGGTGCAACTGCCGCACAAGCTGCACGCATACGGCAGCGAATGAAATTGCTGAGCGTCCCGCGACGGCGCGAGGATTGACCCAATCGGACCGGGGACCGTTGTTTCATAACTGTGACCGCCGCTGCGACGGTAAACCGGACAGGTATTCATGCACGCTCCGCAGCGGATGCAGTTCAGCGAGCGGCGAAAATCGTCACTGCCAAGGATGTCGCTGCGACCGTTGTCGAGCAGCACGATGTGCAACTCGCCCCCAGGCTTCGGCCCGTGAAAGTGCGAGCTGTAAGTCGTGATCGGCTGCCCCGTCGCCGATCGCGCGAGCAGTCGCAGAAAGACGCCGAGATGCTCCGCCTTCGGAATCAGCTTCTCGATCCCCATGCAGGCGATGTGAACCGGCGGCAGCGACACACCCAGATCGGCGTTGCCCTCGTTCGTGCAAACAACGAAGCCGCCGGTCTCGGCGATCGCGAAGTTGATGCCGGTGATGCCCGCGTCGGCACGCATGAACTTGTTGCGCAGTTCGATGCGCGCGGCTTCGACGAGCGGCTTCGGTTCCGCGAGTCCTTCCGGGGTGCCGATCACTTGATGGAACAGTTCACCGACTTCCTGCCGCTTGATGTGAATCGCCGGTAGCACGATGTGGCTGGGAGCCTCGCCGCGCAGTTGCACGATCCATTCGCCAAGGTCGGTGTCGACCACCTCCAGGCCGTGCCGTTCGAGGAACGGGTTGAGATGACATTCTTCGGTGAGCATCGACTTGCTCTTCACGACGCGCTTCACGTTGTGCTTCTGCAAGATGCCGAGCACGATCTCGTTGTGCTCGGCCGGAGTCGAAGCCCAATGCACGGTCGCGCCGAGCTTCGTCGCATTCGCCTCGAACTCTTCCAAATAATCCGCCAACCGCGAGACCGTGTGA
>CAZILR010000992.1:0-2288 GCA_964539995.1 uncultured Planctomyces sp. | reverse complement strand
GACTATGTGATCCTGAACTACAACTTCACGAGGTTACGGCCGCCCGGCGAGTCCTCGTGGAACGAGTCGCACGTCGGCCGCGAAATCTTCGTCTCGCTCGCACCCGAACAAGACGGCAAACATTGGCAAGAGACCGAACTCAGTTGGACTCGCCCGACGTCGGGAACCTACTTGCGAGGTACGGTCGGCAACGACCAGCGCAACGAATTCAACATCGGCCAGTTCTTTCTCCAGGAAGGCAAAGGTAAGGAATACGAACAAGCCGTCCGAGAACGCCGCCTCTCCGCCGAAATCGCTGTGACCGCACAAGGAGCCGCGACACTCAAACGGTTGGTGCTGGAGTGACGCTGTTTGTCGGCACTGCGGGAGCGAGATATCCTGTCCGTCATTCGGAGTGACACGATGATCTCAGACGGCCCCAAAACCAGCACCGGCTTTCGCCTCGACGACGGACAGATCGAAGTCGTCGATCAAGCCGTCGCGGACATGATGCGTCGAAAGACTCCTGCTGAGAAAGTCGCGCTGGTTGGTGCCGCTCACCGCATGGCAAAACGATTGATGGCAGCCGGAATTCGCCGCAATCATGCGGATTGGACCGAGGAGCAGATTCAGGCGGAGGTCTGTCGGAGACTGCTTCATGGAACAAACTGATCTGCTGCAATGGGCGGTCAAGACTTTGGAGCGGTTGCAGATTCCGTATGCCCTCGTCGGTTCGTATGCGAGTTCCATTTGGGGAGTGAGTCGCTTCACCGAGGACATCGACATTCTGATCGACTTGCGGCTGGGACAAGTCGCGGACTTGTGTGCGGCGTTCCCAGAACCTGATTTCTACGTCAGCAAAGACGCGGCGAAGCAGGCTGTCCGAGACGGCACACAATTCAACGTCCTGCATTTTGCCTCTGGCAGCAAGATCGACTTCATGATGTCTCGCGATGACGTCTGGTCCCGGTTGCAATTCGAACGGCGCGAGCGAGTCTTGATCGACGGCGACGTTGAAACCTTCGCGGCTAGTCCCGAAGACGTGATTCTCAGCAAGCTGCGATACTACAAAGAGGGCGGCTCGGAGAAGCACCCGCGCGACATCAGTGGCATCCTGCGAACGCAACGCGAACAACTCGACCGGGACTACATAGACCAATGGGCGGAACGATTGAAAATTCGCGACGTCTGGTTGGCCGTGTTGAAACGCAACGAACAATCGGAAGCCTGAAGCATGGAAGAACCATCTCTTTCACGACGCGGTTTGCTCGCACGTTTCGGCGGTGGCCTGGGAACCGTTGCCCTTGGTTCGCTGCTGACTGAGTCCGCCGTCGCATCGCCGGCTTCGCCCAATGCCGGCACGCACCACGCGCCGCGGGCCAAGCGAGTTATTCAGCTTTTCATGAATGGCGGGCCGTTTCAGGCGGACTTTTTTGATCCGAAGCCGGCGATCAATCAGTTTGCGGGGCAGCGGCCGAAGGAAGTTGAGTTCCGCACCGAGAACAAAACCGGCGGGCTGATGCCGGTGCCGTACGGGTATCGGCCGCGCGGCGAGTCGGGGTTGCCGGTCAGTGATTTGCTGCCGCAGATTGGCGAGTGCATTGACGACATCTGCGTGATTCGCTCGCTGCACTGCGACAATCCGAATCATGGGCCGGCGCTGTTTCAGATGAACAACGGCACGATCACGCCGACTCGGCCGAGCATGGGGTCGTGGATGCTGTACGGCCTCGGCAGCGAGAACGCCGATCTGCCCGGCTACGTCGTGCTCTGCCCCGGCCGGCCGGTGCGGTTCGCGGAGTTGTGGACCAGTTCGTTTCTGCCGGGCGAGTTTCAAGGGACGTACCTCAATCACACCGATCTCGATCCGGTGAAGCTGTTGCCGAACCTGCGCAGCTCCGACGCGAGTCTCACGCTGGCTCAGCAGCGGCGGCAGTTGGAGTTGCTGCGGCGGAGCAACGCGAAGCATCTCGAACAGCACCCCGATGAGCCGGCGCTGGAGGCTCGCATCCGCGCGATGGAGACCGCGTTTCGGATGCAGTTCGCGGCGTCCGAGGCGTTCGACATCCGGCTCGAACCGGAACCGATTCGCGAGGAGTACGGCAAATCGCATTACGCTCACGGCTGCTTGATGGCTCGGCGATTGATCGAGCGCGGCGTGCGGTTCGTGCAGGTGTATTACGGCAACGGCCAGCCGTGGGACACGCACAGCAACCACGACGAGCAAGTCAAACGCCTGGCCCGCGACATCGACCAGCCGACCGCCGCGCTGCTGCGAGACCTCAAGCGGCGCGGGTTGCTCGACGACA
>CAZILR010000991.1:0-2294 GCA_964539995.1 uncultured Planctomyces sp. | reverse complement strand
GGTCCCGACGTGCCGATCGTCGCGACGTTTGATCTGCACTCGAATCTCACTCGGCGAATGCTGACGAACGCAGATTTGCTGTGCGGTTATCACACCGCTCCGCATCTCGATTCGTGGCAGACCGGTGAGCGAGCGGTGCGCGGGTTGTGGAAAATCTTGAAGCGTGGTGTCCGACCACAAACGATCTGGCGCAAGCTGCCGATGTTCACGGCGGCCGAGTACCACAACACGTTCACCGGTCCACCGGCTCCGATTTACGAACGGCTCAAGCAGCTCGAAGCCGAGGAGGATGTGCTGGCCGCGAACGTGGCGATGGTCATGCCGTGGTTCGATGCACCGCAGCTTGGCTGGACGGTCATGCTGACGACCGCTCGCCGCGAGTCGCGCTGGGAACAAACCGTCGATCAACTTTGCTCGACGTGCTGGAGCATCCGCCACGAACTCGAAGCGGTCGATCGCTTGCCTCCGGCTGAAGTCGTGAAGCGAGCACTCGCGATCGGCAAGCATCCGATCGTAATCGGCGACGGAGCCGACGCGACCAACAGCGGCGCTCCGGGCGATTCGACGTGCCTGCTCCGCGAACTGCTCGCCGCGTTCAAGATTCCGCACGGAGCGTTGACGTTCATGGTCGATCCGGTTGCTGTCGCCGAGGCGTATCGCGTCGGAGCCGGCGGCGCGTTCGACGCTGACGTCGGCGGTCGGCTCGCTCCGGAGTATTCGTCGCCGGTTCGCGTTCGCGGTGTCGTCGAGAAACTGCAAAGCGTCGAATGGACGTTGACCGGCCACATCAGCAAGAACCTGCCCGTGAACATGGGACGCGGCGCGATCGTCCGATCGGGCGACGTCCAGATTCTGCTCGTCGAACGCGGTGGCCCCGGCAGTTCGCCCCGGCTGTACGAGTCGGTCGGACTTGATCCGCGCACCTGCGGAATTGTCGTCGCGAAGTCGCCCTCCGGGTTCCGAGCCGACTATGATCCGTTCGTTGCCGGATCGCTCCTCGCCGATTGCCCCGGCTGTGCCTCACCGCACTGGAGCGAGATGCGATTCGACAAGATCACTCGTCCCTTGTGGCCGCTAAATTCCCTCGCGACACCGAATGAGGCGAACTGGTGCGAAAGCGGCTGGGTGAAGTGACCGGCCGATGGCTGTGGGCCGAAAGCCGATAGCTGTTATCCCAAATCCAATGTCTCAGAGACTTGCCATGCTCCAACAATTTCCACGCTCGTCTGCCTTGCTAACCTCAATTCTTGTTGCCGCTTGGGTCATCGGTTGCGGAGGTTCAGCAGAACCCGAAGCGAGCAAGCCTGCCAAAAGCTCCTCGAAGAAGCCGGCCGCTGTGACCAGTACCACCGAAGAGGCGAGCGGCGAATCGAGGCCCACCGCGTCGAAGGAGGAACCGGCCACGGAGTCGTTCGCTCCCGTGAAACTCGGCGGCGGTGGCGACACGTCGAGCGGTTCGGGTACGGCCGCGAAAAAGTCGGTGCCGCCGGAGAAGCAGCTCGACGAGGTGAAGAAGGCGCTCAAGCCGATTCAGGTCGTGCTCGGTCCGTGGCACGCGATCATCGACAAGACGAAGACCTACGAAGACCTGCAATGGGTCTGGGACTGGAGGACCGATCGCGCTCAACCGGCGCTGGCGATGGCGACGAAGGAAGAGGGCGCGTACTTCAAGACGGCTCGGCTGACGTATCTTGTTGAAGAAGAGAAATTCCAGATGACTCTGAACGACAAGGATGGCAAACAGCGCGTGCTGCAAGGAGTCTTCACCGCCGAGCCGACCGATAAACCGGGTGAAGACAAGAAGCAGACTCCACAGCGAACGTACAAGTTGCAGGTCACCGAGATTGGTGACGCGAAGGACCGCTGGCAGATCGTGATGAACCAGCAGGACAACAACCGCTACTTGTTCGAGCTGTCGCAACTGCGTGGCTCGCGATTTGTCCGATTTGACACGATGGCCAGTCAGCGCGAAGGAACATCGTTCGCGCTCGACGACAGCGATTTCAAAGAGAAGACCTGCGTGATCTCACAAGGCTTGGGGACGACCCAAGTCAGCTACAAAGGGAAGTCGTACTGGGTCTGCTGCTCCGGCTGCAAAGCAGCGTTCGAGGAAGACCCGGAAAAGTGGATCGCCAAGTTCGAGGCGATGCAGACCAAGTAGCCCTGTCGCTCCGCGACAGGACAGCCGAGCGCGCGATCCGCGTGGCTTGGCATTTGGAGTTCGATGGCCCGAACGACATCGGTGAAGCGTTCGGCTTTCCTGTCGCGGTGCGACAGGGCTACATTCGCGGCAA
>CAZILR010000990.1:131-2301 GCA_964539995.1 uncultured Planctomyces sp. | reverse complement strand
ATGGCGGTGCTGGCGATCGCCGGCAACATCACGACGAGCTGGTCGTGGTTCGGAGTCAACGAACTGGGCGTTGGTCTGCACAGCTACGGCTTCACCGAAGGTGTGCTGCTGGCGCTCGGCCTGTTCGCGATCAGCCAACTGATCGTGATTGTGATCGGCTGCCTGCCGAAGAATTCGTGGGCCAGCTTCCGAGGCAATGCAGCCGCAACTTGATCGCCAACTGCGTGGGGTGGGTCGGTTATTTCGATGGCCGTGGCCGTGAATGCACGGCGGCAACGGCATCGAGATCGAAGCCAGATGTCCCTTTGTCGCCGGTTCCGTTGTTGATGTCGGTGATGCGGATGAATCGCGCGACCTTCAGGCCAGCGTCCTTCAAATCGAACGGATCGCCGCCAGCTTTTTCCGGGTCCGTCGGATCGATGTCGTTGTCCTCGACGTTCGCCAGCACGGGATGATGACCGGCGCAGCCCTTGCGAGTGCCGGTATCGTATGGAATCTCATGCCACTCGATGCCGTCGCTGCTCAGTTCAATTTTGGCGAGTTCAAAGAAGCCGAGTTTCGGATCGTTGCCGGGACGCTCCAGAAAGGCGTTCTCGAAGACGAGCAAATCCGGGCCGTCCTCATTGATGACCTCGTTATCGACGAACTCCAGCGTGATCCGTCCGCCTCGACCGAGCGACAGCACATGCCCCGACGGAGCCAACTTGCCTCCGCCGCGCGGCCCACCGAGCACGATGTCGGGCAGTTTCTTCTCGCCGAACCCGGCACCGGGACCAGGCTCGAACGAGACGACCCGATCCACGAACGGGTCAGGCTTCTTCGGCTTGGCGTCGTCGTCCGCATGCACCGCCAAAAGACTGCCAAGACCAGCCGCGAGGCCCGCCAAAAAACACAGCGGCGACCAATGACGAAGACGACTTTGCGAATCGACGACCATGTTGTTGGCTCCATTCAAAATTGAGAACGAGGCAAGATAGCCGTCGCACGGCGGCGCGTCACGGATGTGTGGCTCAACCTCATTTTGATTTTGGCAGCGTCACGGTGCGGAGCCGGCGTTGAATCCAATCCGCTTCTTTGGCAAAGCCGAGTCGCTGATAGATCGCCAGCAATCCGCGGTCGCGTTCGACCGGATCGAAACCGATGGTCGAGTGCAGTTTCCGCAGGCAGACCGGGCAGAGTTGCATCGGCCGTGAATCGTTCTCGTCGAGATTGTTGCTGCCATTCACGGGGCACGAAAAGTAGACGCAGTGCTGCATCCCGAAGATGTGGCAGATTTCGTGAGCCAACGTGTGACAGCTTCGCCGCAGGATCAACGTCTCGACGTCGGCCGGTCGCGGGTCGTCGTAGAACGCGGGATCGAAACGGGCAAAGCTGAAGACGCCTGTGCGATTTCTGATCGTGGCTTGTCCGAAGACATACGTCGGTGTCGAGTCGGAGAACAGGTCCGTCAGTGTGACTCCGACCAGGCAATAGGCGTCTGGCGGAAGCTGTGGTTCAAGAATTTTGAGGAGGTCGCTGGCCAGCCATTGTGGCCGCTCGGTCCCCTCGCGGAGTCGCGTGGTGACTTCGTCCGCTGTGATCATCAGCGTCGGAAGGAGTTTGGTTTCGAGCGTGAAGTACGCTTCGGTGAACTCTCGCAGTTTGTCCAGCGACGGAGCGTACTCGGTGGAGAAGTCACCGATCGGTTGCAAATAAATCAGTCGCCGTTCGCCATTCAAGCGATTCGGTTCCGAACGTAAGAATTCCACGAAGGTCTGACCTCCTTCGGGATACTTCGCCAGCCAATCGCGTGGTCCAGGCATCGGCATCGGAACGAAGTCCTCCCCCGGAGTGAATGCTCTCTGAAGCACGGGGGACAGTTGGCTGAGATTGCCGATGGCCGCCAACCGCTCCTGTAGCGAGGGTGTCCGAAACTTAAGGATCGTCTCTTCGATCTCTTGACTCGCCTGCCAACAACGAAAGCCGACAGCCAGCAACAGCACTCCGACCAAGGCGAACATCACGGAGCGTCGTCGCATGCGAATTGTCTTTCTGCCGGTCGATGACTTGATGATCGAAATGATGGGGTTGCAGATTTGAGTCACGGCCATTCTAACTTGCTCGCCGGTGAAGCTGGCACGAGATTGCCTTCATCGTAGGGTGGGTCGAGTCGGCGTGAGCCAACCCCACC
>CAZILR010000990.1:0-121 GCA_964539995.1 uncultured Planctomyces sp. | reverse complement strand
ACAAAGTTGACAACGTGGTGGGTCTCGATGACTCGACCCACCCTACGGGTTGAGTCTCCATGAGCGATCCCCTCCCGCGCACAAGCAGCCGCGAGTTGAAATTCGAGAACGGCACCGCCAT
>CAZILR010000989.1:0-2301 GCA_964539995.1 uncultured Planctomyces sp. | reverse complement strand
CCTGGCCAGGGTCTGTGACGACGCCCAGATTGAGCGTATACGGGGAACCCTCATCGACCGTCGCATTGCCATTCAGCGAGATTGTCGGAGCGATGTTGTTGACCGAGTAAGCAAACGTGGCGTTCGCCGCCGCGTTTTTGTTGTCCGTCGCGGTGACGGTAACGTTACCGCTGGCGGGACCGTCCGCAGCATTGAGCGACCAGCTCCAGGTGCCGTTCGTGTTGTTCTGGGTGACAGTGCCGACACTGGCCGTGATCGTTACGGTGGCGTTGCCCTGCGAATCAGAGAACGTACCCGTGTTTGAGACCGCGCCGCCTTCGTTAGCGCTGACAGCAGCCGCGTTGGCCTGGACGACCGGCGGCGTGTTCGGAATCACCTGAGCGCTGGTCACTGAGTAAGAACCCGAGTTGTTGGAATATCCAAAGCTGTCCATCGCTCCCAGAAAGAGCCGTGTGGCCCCGGCTGGTGCCAAGAACTGCTGAGTGACCCCCGAACTCGTCAAGCCATTGCCGATGAAGAACGGCTGCTTGAGCGCCGGAGAAAGCGTCAGGAAGTCCATGCTGGCCGAAGTTGAGAAGTTCAGGGCTGTCGGAGCGCCTGTCGTGTTCGGCAGGGAATCACTAAGGAAGACTCCGAGCAACGCATTGATCTGGACGGTGATGTTCGCAATTCCGTTTTCGGCACCAGCCTGGTGTGAAAAAAGCACACCGGGACGTCCATCCGGGCCGCTGGAATTCGTCGCGCCGCCTCCGTGGTTGGCGCTGCCGGTCGCGGCGAACGTGTAAGCCTGGCCGCCGATCACCGTGACATCGGCCTGAACCGGGGAATATGTCGGCGCAACACTGCCGCCACTTGCCGTCGAACCGCTCGGCATCCCGGCCAGCCATGGATCGGACGTCCCGAAAACGGTCACGGTCAGTAGGCTGCGGACTTCCAGCGACTCGACACTCACCTGTTGATCTATGCGGCGAAGTGCCTGCTTCTGACGACGAGCTTTCTTCTGAAGACGCAAACGACGAAACACGGTCTCTCGCAGGCTGAGCATAGTTTTCCCCACTAAAAATAGATTGATTGATCTCGTGTGGCGAATAGCCGCCGGCCTCCGACCGGCCACGGTGAAGAACTCGCTACTCATACATGCGGAATCGAGCCAAAATCGGGGCCACGAATTTTGAAACGTTTCTCAAGTTTTGTTTTGCGCTCTGCTCTCGACTCACCGAGAAAAATGCTCGACCCGCTCGCTGTTGGCGATTACTCTGGCCGCCCAACTTAAGGGCCAAACATGAGCGGTGATGTGACTCAGTTGCTGATGCGGATCGAGCGAGGGGACTTGCAGTCGGCGGATCAATTACTGCCGCTGGTGTATGCCGAGCTTCGCAAGTTGGCCGTCGCACGGTTGGCGAAGACATCGGAGCCGATCTCGCTGATGCCGACCGACCTCGTGCATGAGGCGTACTTGCGGTTGCTCCCAGGCAGCGACAGTCCCGCCGCGAACCAGTGGGAAGGGCGTCGGCATTTCCTCGGAGCGGCGGCGGAAGCGATGCGGCGGATCGTGGTTGATGGCATTCGGCATCGGCGGGCGCTCAAACGAGGCGGTGACTTCGATCGTGAGGAGCTGCCAGAATCCCGCCTCATGGCTCCCATCGGTCGCGGTGACGACGAAGTGCTGGCCATCCACGAATCCCTCGATCAACTCGCCGCGACCGCTCCTCAAGCGGCTGAGGTCGTGAAGCTCCGCTATTTCACCGGCTTGTCTGTCGAAGAAACCGCCGAAGCACTCGACATTTCTCCGCGTACGGTCAAACGCCAATGGGCCTACGCCCGCGCTTTGCTGCTCGACATGCTCGATGAGTCGGAGCCTGTTCGGGTCGGCGTATGAGGATTTCTTTCGTTAGGCGAGCCGACATAGAAATCGAACTCGAAATCCGAACTCTGTGATGACCGAATTTGAACTCTTTGCTGATGCCTTGGAAGTCGCCGAACCGGCGGAGCGGAGGGCGTTGCTGGCTCGCGTTTGTGGCGACGATGGGGCGATGCGGGAACGGGTCGAGCGGTTGTTGCAACGTCATGAGGCGAATTCCGGGTTCATGCACGAGCCGTCCGCGATGACGCCTGAAGTGATGCCTCCGACGATCATGTTCAATCAGCCGGGAGCGGATACCAGTCCTTCGGAAGTCATTGAGGTACGACAGAAGGAACTGGCCAAGGATGATCCACCAGAACCAGAGCTGTCTCTCGCAACGGAGGACTTGGGGCACTCCGCTTTTATTCCGCAACAGACTCCGGCCATGCCGGGTTTGG
>CAZILR010000988.1:0-2304 GCA_964539995.1 uncultured Planctomyces sp. | reverse complement strand
GACACCGTCTCGTCACCAGCTTCGCCGCCGAAAGCGACGGCATCACGACCGACCACATCGTCGAGAAGCTGTTCGAGGTCATTCGCGAACCGGAGTAATTTTCCAATGTCCTACCTCGATCCCGCTGGCCTCGCGCGTATTGGCAATCTCGAACTGATTGCCAAGCAAGTCGTCGAGGGGTTTCTGACCGGCAAGCATCGCAGTCCGTATCACGGGTTCTCGGTCGAGTATCTCGATCACCGGTCGTACACGCCGGGGGATGAGATGCGGATGCTCGATTGGAAGGTCGTCGCGCGCACCGACAAGTACTACGTCAAGCTGTACGAAGACGAGACGAACCTCCGAGCCACGATTCTGCTGGACTGCTCAAAGTCGATGGACTTCGGCAAAGGAGGCGAGGCCAGCGATCAAGGGCTGAGCAAGCTGCAATGGGGCAGCTATCTGGCGGCAGCACTGACGTATTTGCTGATTCGCCAGAACGACGCGGTGGGCCTGATGCTCTTCGATACGAAAGTCCGCACTTACATCCCGCCCAAGGCGCACCCGACGCAGTACCGCCGCATTCTCGATGCGCTCGACAACGTCGAACCTGGGGGGGAGACCGACTGCGGCTCTGTCCTGCACGAAGCGGCCGAACGAATGAAGCGGCGCGGCTTGGTCATCGTCATCAGCGACTTGATCGACAACGAGGACAACGTCGCCAGCGGCCTGCAACACTTCCGCCACAACAATCACGAAGTCATCGCCTTCCACACGCTCGACGATGCGGAGCTGAACTTCCCGTTCGAGCGGATCACCCGTTTCCAAGACATGGAAGGTGCCGGCCGAGTCGTCGTGAATCCGAACAGCTTGCGGAAGAAATACCTCGAACGGATCAAAGCCTTCACGCAGCGACTGGAAGACGACTGCCACGAGCGGAAGATCAGCTACAACCTCGCCAACACGAAAGAGGGCTACTCGAAGTACCTCGCCGCGTACCTCGACAAACGGCACCGGCTGGGGTGAGCCAACGTAGCCATCACGCTCCCGCGTGATGAGCCGAGCGGGATCACGGCTTCAACCTGCGAACGACATGGTCGTCACATTGGGCCGGCAAGAAGTCGCAGCGAATTGGTGACGGGCGCGGAGCGTTCGAAGGTCGTGTCCCAAAGGCTCATCACGCGGGAGCGTGATGGCTACAGAGACGACTGCCAACGGACGTACTTCAGCAGGTCCAGGCTGGAGAGTTCTTCCTCCAGTTCCTCCGGAGTTGCGTTTCTCATCGTGCGAGCGACTTCGTCGATTAGCAGTTCGCCGAATTTTCGCCGAGCGCGGCTGAGCTGCTTGCGGAAGGCCTCTGGCGACAGGTCTTGTCCCGTCGCGCTGGAGACTCGCACCGCCAGCATCGTCGAGTCCTCGTCGCCATGTTTGATCGACGTCCGCAGGACGGTGTGGAACAGGTTGCCGGGGTTGCGTTGCTCGTGACTGCGGAGAGCCAGCCAGGCATTCTTCATCACGCACTCGCGCCACGAGCGGTCCCACGCGCGATCGGCGATCTGAGCGGCCGGGATCGACGACAGATCGGCGACCGTCACTGGCCGGCGACTCTTCTTGCGGAAGTATGCCAAGGCCGCGTTGCGCACAACGGTCATCAAGTAGTACCGAAACTTGCCACGTCGCCCCATGCCGTCGGCAAAGCCTCGCTCGACCACATGCAGCAACAGGTCTTGCTCGACCTCGTCGGCGTCGTGTTCATTGGAAATCAGAGCTTGAAGGTAGGCTCGAATCGCCACGCCGTAGCGTTTCACGAACCGCGACGGATCCGCCAAGATCGACGTGTTGGTCGTGATCGAGTGAAAATTTCGCTGCAAACCGGTGCTGACGACAGACGTCATAATCCGCTTTCATCTGGCCAAGCGAGAGTGCTCCGATTCAAAGAGTCCGCCGCCGCTGTTTTGTGACTCATCGCGGCATTTTCGGGAACACTAACCCGAAGCGTCAGCGAGGGCACACGCTCGATTGGCGTCAATGACGGTGAAGCGGTCGCCCTCGCTGACGCTTCGGGTTAATCCTGGTCTACGCGGCTTCCGAGGATGTCGATTCGCAAATTGCGGAGTACGACAGTTCGATTTCGACCGGCTCGTCGCTCGATTCCCGTTTCAAATCGACTCGCATGCCGTAGGCGTACACGACCGCCAGCTTCCAGCGGGCCGGGGCATCGCCGTCGGTTTCGCATTCGATCTGTGGCACGGCGGCGAACGGCGGACTGAACGGGACGTAGACCGAGGCCGCTCGTTGGCCAGCCACGAAGGGGACGCGGATCGA
>CAZILR010000987.1:0-2305 GCA_964539995.1 uncultured Planctomyces sp. | reverse complement strand
GTTGCCGACTCAATCGTCGGCGTCGTTTGATCGACTTCGGGGCTGCCGTAGCTGGCCTGATAAATGTAGGTGTAGGTCGAGAGCTTGTACGACTTCATGTCGCCGGCCGTCGTGGCGTCCACGGGTTGAGTAAATGTCAGCTCGAAGCCGTCGGGCTTGGCTCGCATCTCGTGAATTTCAAACGGTACTTTGCCGGACCAGTCGATGCGGTCGAGCGAGTGCGGCTTCGTCCCGCGTGAGCCCCAGCCCCGATTGGTGCCGCCGACGAACAGCGAGCCGTTCGGCGACATCATCATGCCGAGGCTGCCCGATCCGATCCCACTGCGGAACGGGAAGCAGGCTCCTTGATAGTGCCCTTTGACCTTCTCCAGAAAGACACGCATGACCGTACTGTCCGACTGGTCGCCGACGAAGAGTTGATTCACGAACGGCCCGAACTTGCCGGTTGAGTCAAACGCGATGCCGCTCGCCGACTTGCCCATCTTCGAGTACGGGAAGTAACAGGCCGGCGGTTCGAGTTCGGGAATCTTTTTTGCTTCGGTCATCATGCGGCTGCCGCTTTCGGGTTCCTTCGGCTTGGAACCGAGAGCCTCTTTCACGGCCGGTTCGTCGTACCATTTGAAGCCGCCAGGATGTCCAACGAACTTGCCGGGACGCAGATGCTTGAGCGCGCAGGCTCCGTTCCACGGACCTTGGTTGTCGGTGTAGAAGACCTCGCCTTGGTGATTGAAGCCGATGCCGCCGGGAGACCGGATGCCGCTGGTGGTCGGGATCACCTTGCCCTCCGGCGTGATCCGCAGGCACCAGCCGCGATACTTGCTCTCGCTGCTGAACGAGCCGGTCAAGCAGAGCACGACCCAGATGTTGCCCTCCTTGTCGAATCGCGAGCCGAAGGCGTACTCGTGGTAATCGCCATTGATGCCCCAGGCATCGGAGACGGTCTCGATGAGGTCCGCTCGGCCATCGCCGTTCACATCCTTCAGCCGCGAGACCTCCGGCCGATGCGTCGCGTACAGCCAGCCATCGCGATACGCGATGCCGAGCACTTCGTGCAGGCCGCTCGCGAACTGCGAGAACTTCGCATCCTTGCCCGTCGCCGAGAACGGCTTGTCGAGCAAATAGATGTCGCCTCGCCGAGTGCTGATCGCCAGCTTGCCATCGGGCGACAAGTCCAACCCGCCCGCCTCCAACACGATCCCCTCAGGAATCACGAACGAGGTGATCGGGAAATAGTCATCCTCGGTCAACGGCTTGTCGGCGGCCACAACCAGCGAAGTCGTCAACACGGTCCAAGTGAAGAGAATTGCCACGGAAACTTTCACGATGAAGACTCCTCGCTTCCAAAATAGTCACTGAGATCGCGTGCCCCGTGCATCACACGACGAATTCGCGGCAGCGCGGATTGATTGTCATAAAGGACGACGTATTGGCCCGCGATGACGAACCGGAGGCCAGGACTGCGGTCGCCAACTCGTGAACCGATCTCCGGCTGGCGGTCAATCATGGCGAAGGCTTCCTGGATTGATTCCAACACACGATCGGCGGTTGCGACGTCGGAGTGTTCGGCGAGGTACGTCCAAATCTCATCCAAATCGGCCTTCGCTCGCAAGCTGACTGAAAAACTCCTCATGTCGAGGCTCGCTGATTCGCCAATCGCTCGCGGCCTCGCGTTTTGATGTCTTCGAAGAATGCTCTGATTTCTTCTTCATTGTGCAGCACGATGTCTTCACCGGGTGTGGCGTCGGCCTCCGCGAGAGCCTCACGCACTCGTTGCTCGAAAGCCATTTGTTTGTCGCGCATCTGCGTGAGCGCAGCGGCGATGACCTCTTCGCGGGTGGCGAAGTGTCCGTTCGCGACTTCCGATTGCACGAACTCTTCCAGTTCTTGTGAGATTGCTGCGACCATGTCACGCCTCGTGGTTCGGTCTGTGGAATCAGCTACCAGAGATATCGCATTTCGATTCTTGCCGAGCCGTTCGTCAGTTCGACCGGCACGAGCAATTCAAATCGGTTGCCGGCTGGACGGACAAGGGGACTCTTTGTGGAACTCGAGGTGATTCGCAGCTTGAGCGTCCCGTCGATCGTGAACCAGCCGTCGGAGCCGGGTTCGATTTTGTTCGCGCTCGCGGCTCGGAAGAAAAGATTGTTGAGCGACACCGGATCGCCGGGGCTGACGGAGAGCGTCAGCGTTCGGTCGAGCGACAGCTCTTTGTTGTTCTTGCCCGACTTGATCGCTCGCGGGTGGTCGTCGATCGCGAGTCTGCCGAACGAGTACTGGAAGATCGGACGCCGAGCGTCGTCGAAGC
>CAZILR010000986.1:0-2308 GCA_964539995.1 uncultured Planctomyces sp. | reverse complement strand
TCGTGTGCGAGAACAACCAATTCGCGACCGAAGTTCCCAACGCCTACGCCGCCGGCAATCCCAGCGTCGGCAGTCGCGGAGCGTCCTACGGCATGCCTGGCTTTGAACTCGATGGCAACGACGCGATCGAAATTCATCGCGTCGCCGGCGAAGCGATCGCGCGAGCACGCTCCGGCGGCGGCCCGACGCTGATTGAGTGCAAAACATATCGCACCCGCGCGCACGCCGAAGGAATGGGAGACTTCACCTATCGCACTCGTGAGGACGTCGAGGAATGGAAGAAGCGTTGTCCGATCGCGCGACTGCGTGCGGAAGGGGTCAGAGGTCAGGGGGCAGGGGTTAGCGAGCAGCTCGACGCAATCGACCGCGAAGTTCAGGCGATTGTCAAAGAGTCTCGTGAGTTCGCTGAAAAGAGTCCGTGGCCTGATGCCGCTTCGGCGACTCAACACATCTATTGTGAATCGCCGACTTCCGCCCCTCGCCCCTCGCCCCTCGTCCCTCGCCCCTCGCGAGAGCTCACCTACTCTCAAGCGACGCACGAAGCACTCTCCGAAGAGATGGCCAAGAATCCTCACATCTTCGTGATGGGCGAAGGCATCGGCGTACGCGGCGGCAACTTCAAGACGACCGATGGACTCTTCCAGAAGTACGGAGCTGAGCGGCTCTGCGACACGCCGATCTGTGAACGTGGCTTCGTGGGTCTCGCGTGCGGTGCGGCGATGACCGGCACACGACCGATCATCGACTTCATGTTCGCCGACTTCGTGATGGACTCGGTCGGCGAGATCGTCAACCAGATCGCCAAGATGCAATACATGTCGAGCGGCCGGCTCAAGATGCCGGTTCTGTTGCGGGGCTGCATCGGCATTGGCCACTCGGCGGCGACGCATCACTCCGGCAGCTACTACGCGATGTACGCTCAAGTTCCCGGCCTGCGAGTCGTCGTCCCGTCGATGCCGGCCGACGCGAAAGGGCTGCTCAAGCGAGCGTTGAACTGCGATGACCCGGTGCTATTCCTCGAACACCGTGAGATTCTGCAAGTGAAAGGCCCCGTCCCAGAGGGCGACTATGAAATCGAATTCGGCAAAGCTTCCATCGTGCGTGAAGGGCGCGATGTGACTGTCGTCGCGTTGGCTCGCATGGTTCACCAAACGCTCGCCGTCTGCGACGAACTCGAACGGGATGGAATCTCGGTCGAAATCGTCGATCCACGCACGGTCAGCCCGCTCGACACCGAAACGATCCTGCAATCGGTCGCGAAGACCGGCCGACTGCTGATCGTCGATGAACCTCCCGCCCCCTGCGGCTTCGCGGCCGAGATCGCCGCCCGCATCGTCGCCGAAGGTTTCGATTCTCTCGACGCTCCGATCCGCCGCTTGACCGGAGCGTTCTGTCCGACGCCGTACAGTCCACCATTGGAGGCGGTCATGGTCCCGCAGCCAAAGCAGATCGCTGACGCAGTGAGGGCTTTGATGGCCGAATGACTGAAGCAATTGGTTATTGGTCGTTGATCGTTGATCATTTGTCATTCTTGTCCGAGCCAATAATCAATGACCAACGACCAATAACCAACGATCAATTTCCTCTTGTCCCCGGACACGCTCCATGCCTCACCCCATTCAAATCCCTCGCCTCGGCTGGTCCATGGAGCAAGGCACGTTCGTCGGCTGGCTCAAAAAATCGGGCGACAACGTCCAGCCCGGCGAGCCACTCTTTACGCTCGAAGGCGAAAAGGCGATCCAAGAAATCGAAGCGGTTGATGCCGGCCTGCTGTACTTCGACGCGACCAATCCCGCCGAAGGAGACGTTGTCGCTGTTGGAGCGGTCATCGGTTATCTGCTTGCGGTTGGTGAAACGGCACCGCCGATTCCGCCAAGACAGACTCCGACGATACCGCAGACACAGAGCAAATCCGTACCGCGCCCGCCAGGAAGCGCGCCTCAACAGAGACCACCTCAGCCGCTTCCTGACGGTCACGGTACGGAAATGCCCGCGCCACCCGCCTCGCCCGCTGTGCGTCGTCTCGCGAGACAACTCGGTGTCGATCTCTCGCCGCTCGGCTCCACCGGCCGCATCTCCGAAGCTGATGTCTGCCGGCGCTACCTGCAAAGCCGAGGCGAATTCTTGCCGAGTACCACCGAATCGAACGTCACCTCTCGTGCCGCTCCAACACTCCGAGCCTCGGACGTTCCACGCCGCCGCCGCGACCTCCCGGCAATTTCTCCGCGTGCCGCACAGACGGCCGCGCGGCTCGGAGTCGATTGGACTCGGCTGCCAGGGACCGGTTCACAAGGCCGCATTCGTGAAC
>CAZILR010000985.1:1333-2309 GCA_964539995.1 uncultured Planctomyces sp. | reverse complement strand
GCTACGCTCGACGGTTCCCATGTTCGGCTGCTGTTCCAGGATTAGCTCGCCGATGCCCTCGGCGAGCGGAGTGATTCCCGGTTCAAAATCGGAATCCCCCGGAACGAACCGGTCGCGCTGCCAGACATGCAGATGCTTGAACTGAGCCAACACGTCCGTCGGATACCGCTCGACGAACGGTTTCCAGAATTCACGAGCCAACTGCTGCCCATCGGTCCCAACCGCTTTGCCGAGCGAGAATCCCCAGGTCCGAGCAAACGCGCAGTTCAACTCAAACTTGCGATCGCGAGCGACCTCGTCGGGAATCCGAAACGTGAGAAACCCACGCCGCGAAAACGAAAAGCGAAAGCTCGGATGCTTTCGAGCAACCTCGTTCTTGACCGTGGCTTCGGAACCGACTTGGCAGACGACGAAAAGAAAATGAGACGACATCGAAACGAACACTCTCTGCAAGACAACCACAAACCTTCCCGGCGAAAGGGGAGCAGTGTATCGGTCGCCACGAACGTGGCTACGATGCGCCGATTACCGAAACCACCCTGGGCATCCAATTGGGAGCAACGACATGGCGAATCGACGTGACTGGCTGACTTCGCTGGGAGCGATGGCAGCGGGAGGTCTCGCGGCGGGCAGTTTTGGGCCGCGATTTAACGAGGCGTTCGGCGTCGATGACACGAACAATCCCGCCGCGAACGTCGCCGACAGAACAACGACGATCAAAATCACGAAGCTGACCGCCACGCCGATGCAGCGGAAAGTGTTTCTCAAGCTGGAAACCAATCACGGCGTTATCGGGTGGGGTGAGATCGATCAGCTTGAGCCGTATGTCGCGGCGGCGTTGGCGAAGTCGCTGTTTGAATTGCTCGACGGCGAGAACCCGACACGCATCGAGCACCTGTGGCAGAAGATTTATCGCTCGCACCGCGACATGCGCGGCGGGCCGTTCATGACGCACACGCTGGCCGGCATCGACATG
>CAZILR010000985.1:0-1323 GCA_964539995.1 uncultured Planctomyces sp. | reverse complement strand
AGCTGTGGGGCGTGCCGGTCTATCGGCTGCTCGGCGGGCCGACACGCGACAAGCTGCGGTTCTATCCAACTCCAAATGCCACCAAAGTCGGAGCCGGTCCGCAGCCCTTCTCTGGTACTCCGCAGCAGATCGAAGGCTTCGTGAGGTCGGTCGAGAACGCTCGCAAGCAAGTCGGACCGGACGGGATCGTGATGTTCGACGCGCACTGCGCGATGCCGCCGCCGTTCCTGATTCAGTTCGCCAACGCGATCAAGCCGTATGACGTGCTCTACCTCGAAGAGCCGGCCGTGCCGGGCAACATTGAAGTCTTCAAGCGGCTGAAGCAGCACATCAGCATCCCGCTGGCCGTCGGCGAGCAAGCTCGCACGATCTGGGACGTTATCACCTACCTGCACGAAGGCTGCGCCGACATCCTGCAAGTCGATTGTGCTCACACCGGCGGCATCACGCAGCTTCGCAAGATCGCGATTCTCGGCGAGGCGTATCACGTCCCGATCGCACCGCACTGCGTGACGACTGACCTCGGCGCGACCGCCAGCCTGCATTGCATCGCGGCGGTGCCGTTCTATTTGATCCACGAGTACTACCCCAGCATCTCTCCACCGGGTCTCGTGACCAAGAACTGGTCCATCGACAAAGACGGCTACGCCTCGCTGCCTCAAGGGGTCGGCCTGTGTTGCGAGATCGACGAAACAAAACTCGCTGAGCTCGCAAAAACGCCGAGCAAACCCGAATGGCCGACTCGCGGTCGAAATCCCGACGGCTCGATTGCGGATTATTGATCCACCCTCAGCAGACACTTGCCAATTTCCGCGACGTGATTCCGAGTCGTGTTTTCTCGCGACAGTCCACGATATTATCCCCCACCAATCACTTCGGGGCGGGAGTTTTTCATGCCGTTGACGGTCGACCAATTCACTCAGCGATTGACTTCGTCCGGAGTGATGTCGGCAGATGACCTGCGGGATTGGATCGCGGCAGTGCCGATCGAGAAGCGGCCGAGCGACGGCGAGCAGTTGGCTCGTGAGCTGGTGAAGCAGAAGCGGCTGACGGCGTGGCAGGCTCAGGCGATTTATTCGGGGAAAGGATCGTCGCTGACATTCGGCAACTATCTGATCCTCGACAAACTCGGCCAGGGCGGGATGGGGATGGTGCTTAAGGCCGAGCATCAGCGAATGAAGCGCGTCGTCGCGCTCAAGGTACTCTCGCCCGATGCGGTCAAGACGCCGGATGCCGTGAGGCGGTTCGAGCGGGAAGTGCAGGCGGCAGCGAAGCTCGAACATCCCAACATCGTCACCGCCTACGACGCCGACCGAGCGAACA
>CAZILR010000984.1:1243-2310 GCA_964539995.1 uncultured Planctomyces sp. | reverse complement strand
TCGGGCAACCGCGAAACGGCGTGCCCGATTCGTCGTATGAGATGCTCGACGGCGACAAGCTCACCTACCGCCGAGTGAAGTACGACGTCGATACGACGGTCAAGAAAATCTACGACATCCCGGAACTCGACAACTTCCTCGGCGACCGTCTCCGCGACGGTCGCTAGGTCGATCGTTTAACCGGGAATACGATGAGGGGTGCGTCCACGCACCCTTTTGTTTTTGGGTTGATGCCCCCTACAAGTCACCCGAAGCGTCAGCGAGGGCGGGCGCTCCAATCGGCAATGATCTGCAATTGAAAGTTTTGCGAAGCGTTCGCCCTCGCTGACGCTTCGGGCTATTTCGAGAGACATCAGATTCTGACATGGACCAACAACGCCGCCTGCTCACCTTTACCGTTCTCTCGTTCCTCATCCTGTTCGGTTGGATGAGCGTCGGGCCAAAGCTGTTTCCAGGTCTGTTTCCACAGCCTCCCAAGCCGGCCGCCAAGAAGATTGATCCAAAACCGGCTGACGCCGTCACTGACGACAAAGGCGCGGACGAAAACAAAAC
This sequence comes from uncultured Planctomyces sp., assembly GCA_964539995.1. Taxonomy (GTDB): domain Bacteria; phylum Planctomycetota; class Planctomycetia; order Planctomycetales; family Planctomycetaceae; genus SXKJ01. The sequence goes on along the minus strand of CAZILR010000984.1, from coordinate 1,758 downwards.
GGACAAGGGTGACAAGCCCGATACGGAAGTCGTCGCCGTCGTTGAAACCAAGTTGCCTGACCATCCCACGAAGACCGTCGTGATCGGCTCCGATGATCCAAAGACCGGATTCGGTTTGAAGATCACGCTCAGCAGTGTCGGCGCGGGAATCGTCTCCGCCGAACTGAGCGATCCGCGTTACAAGGCGCTCAAACCTTTTCAGCCCGGAGTCGCTGTGCCGCAACTCAGCCTGCTCGGCAATGATTTGACGAACAAGCTGCAACCACTCAAGGCCGCTCCGCCAGTGACGGGACAACTCGCGATTGACGACATCGACAAGAAGCTGAAGAAGCTCGATGCTGATGCAAACCTCGCTCGGCTGAACTGGGAAGTCGTTTCCGAAGACGTCGAAGTCGCCGCCGAAGCGAAGGGAGTTCCGAAGAGCGTCACGTTTGGCATCAAGACGCCGGATGGCGTCTGGGAGCTTCGCAAGAAGTACGAAGTCCGCCGTTGGGAAAAGGCTGACGCGAAGCGAG
>CAZILR010000984.1:0-1233 GCA_964539995.1 uncultured Planctomyces sp. | reverse complement strand
GAAGTCCCGACCGGCTATCAACTCGCGGTGCAGTTGAGTTTCAAGAATCTCTCCTCGAAGGAACTCACCGTCGTTTACGACCTGCAAGGCCCGGCCGGCTTGCCGTTGGAAAATGCGGAGAACGCCAGCAAGTTTCGCGATGTGAAGTTCGGGATTCGGGAGCAGGACGGCAGCCTCACCACGAACGCGGTGGCCTCTGCGGCCATCGTCAAAGAACTCGACAACGGCAAGATTCAAGAACTGAAAGCTGGCAGCCGCACGTTCCAATACATCGGGCTGGACACGCAGTATTTCACCGCGTTGGTCCTGCCGCAGGATGCCGCTCAGAAGCAAGCCAGTTACCTCGACTTCGCCAAGCCGCAGGTTGTCCAGAAGAATGCCGCTCTGCCCGCCTGGAGCGAAGTCAGCGTGCAACTCCGTTCGGTCGAGCACTCAGTACCGGCCGAGGGTGAGATCACTCACGCCTACGATTTCTATCTTGGTCCCAAACGTGTCGCGCTGCTGTCGCCGATCGGAGCCGAGAAGGTCATCGAGTTCAGCGGCTTCCTGTTTATCCCCGCGTCGCTGGTGGCCCTGATCGCCAATGGCCTGCTGTGGGTGCTCAACACGTTTCACGGATTCGGCGTACCGTACGGCTTCTGCATCATGCTGCTGACCGTCGTGGTCCGCAGTTGCATGTTTCCGATCAGCCGCAAGCAGGCGATCAACGCCAAGCGGATGAAAGAAGTCCAACCACGAATCGCTGAGCTGAAAGCGAAGTATGCCGACGACAAACAAAGGTTCGCCGAAGAACAAATGAAGCTGTTCGCCGAGACCGGCTTCAATCCGCTCAGCGGCTGTCTGCCGGTCCTGATGCAACTGCCGATCTTCATCGGGCTGTACCAGGCGTTGAGCACGTCCGTTGATCTGCGCCGCGCGCCGTTCTTGTGGTTCGACAACCTCGCCGCGCCGGACGCGCTCGTTCAGTTGCCAATGAAACTGCCGTTCCTCGGCAACTGGTTCAATCTGCTGCCGATCATCACGACGGGCTTGTTCCTGTTCCAACAGAAAATGTTCATGCCGCCGCCGACCGATGAACAAACTCGGATGCAGGCGAAGATGTTCTTCTGGATGACATTGATGATGGGTTTCATGTTCTATCACGTCCCGGCCGGCCTGTGCGTGTACTTCATCACGTCGAGCGTGTGGAGCATGGGGGAACGCAAAATTCTGGATCGCGCGGTTCCGACTCCT
>CAZILR010000983.1:0-2316 GCA_964539995.1 uncultured Planctomyces sp. | reverse complement strand
ATGTGGACGTTGAAGATCGACAAGAAGATGCCGATCTGCACGGCCGGGCCGCCGAGGAATTCGTCGTGCTCAATCTCGTCGATCGCCACGATCTTGCCGTCGGCGGGCGACACGATCTGCCCTGGAGCCGTCGGGATCGCTCGCGGCGGATTGCGAAAAAACCAGACGATCAACAGGCCGATCACCGAGCACGTTGCTACCGCCAACCAGGCGATGATTCGAGCGGCATTCGGCAGCCACGCCGAACAGGGACAGGTCAACCAGCAGGTCAGTCCAATCGCCGGGCCAAACGTGATCAGCGAAAAGACGAACAGCTCGCACAGCCCGGATCGTGCGAACGGAATTCGGTCGCGCCAACGGAACGGGTCGTCCGCTGCGTCCCAGGAGTAGCCACCTTGGTTGCGGAAGAACTTCAGATCGCGCGGGTCGAGCACCTCGTGTGGGCAACCGTTGAAGTCCCCTTTGCGAAGCTCTGCCATCCGATGCACATAGCCACGTCGAAACGTCTTCAGCCACCAGCGTCGAACGTATCCCCACGCCAATTCCAGATGGCAAATGACGCCGCCTCCCGGCTGAATCCATTTCAGTTGCGGGTCCATCGGTTCCAGCGGAAGCGGCTCGGCGGGATGACGAGCAGATGATGCGGATGAATCAGGCATTCGAGGAAAATCAGAGTTGTTAGGGTGAGGCAGTTCGACTCAGGCCGGCGATTGGATTTCAACGACCAGATTTGGCCCGTCGAGCAAAATACGAAAGGAGTTCAAGACATCTCGACCAAGAATGACATACGGCTCGTCTGCATCGGCGATGGCTTCCACGGTGACTGCGGGCAACTGCCTAAGGGCGATCTCGACCAGGAATGTCGGAGCCAGCACGACATGGCCGCCGAATCCCATGATGGAGACTTCGTCGATTTGTACCAATCCAAGCTGATCCACGAAGCGAGCGGGAATGACCGAACGATCCGCCGCGCAATCCAACAAAGCCGGGACATCGGAAACGATTTTGTCAGGGTCAGGGCAGCGAATGGTGACATGCACGAATGGAGCCGGTGGTTCGACCGACCGCGTGTAGTTGTAGCGAACCATCACGACCTCGCCGCAGATCGAGGCGTGGGAATTCGCACGATGGGTGGCGGTTCGTCAACAACATGTCCAACGAAGATTGGAACGTAACCGCATTGAGCATAGGCTTGCCGTGCGACGGCGATTTTGTCGTCCCCCATCACAACGACTTGCCCGTCGTGAATGGCGGCGAATTGACCAGCCGAAGTCGTCAGCAGGTTTGGCAGCAATCTGCGAAATGCCTGCCGCTCTCGATTCCACCGTTCGTCCGAGACAACCCGCAGAGAGACCTCTGGAGGTGGCAGTGTTTCGATGGTACTCATGACGGACTCCTCAGCGGTTGGCGATGAGCGTGGATTGTACCGGTCGAACGCACCGCTCGCGACGAAGTTTTCGCTACCGGTTGGGACAGCTTTTTTCGGCAGTCCGTTCAGTCCGAGCGTGCCGATTCGGCAAATTCTCCGGCGGCTCACGGTGGCGAATGTAGGCGGAGTTCGACAAACTCCCGCCGATTTCGCCGCGTTGTTGCGGCGTCGGCCAGATTCCTTTTCAGGACAACGAACGATGAGTGTGGAAATTGCAGCCGTGCGTGCTCGCGAGATTCTCGACAGCCGCGGCAATCCGACAGTGGAAGTGGACATCGAAACGGAAGACGGACATCGCGGCCGAGCGGCCGTCCCCAGCGGAGCCAGCACCGGTTCGCACGAAGCCATCGAGCTTCGGGACACGGACGACAAGCAGCGATATCTCGGCAAGGGAGTGCTGCAAGCGGTCGAGAACGTCAATGTGAAGATCGCCAACGAGTTGATCGGCCTCGACGTCTGCGATCAGGCGTTGATCGACAATGCGATGCTCGAACTCGACGGCACCGAAAACAAAAGCAAACTCGGCGCGAACGCGATGCTGGCGTGCTCGTTGGCCGCGGCGGATGCAGCGGCTCAAGTCAGCTTCCTGCCGCTGTTCCGCTACCTCGGCGGCGTCGGAGCCAACCGGCTGCCGGCTCCGATGATGAACATCATCAATGGCGGAGCACACGCCAACAACGGCATCGACTTCCAGGAGTTCATGATCTTCCCGCTCGGCTTCGACACGTTCAGCGACGGACTGCGAGCGGGCGTCGAAGTCTTTCATCACCTCAAGAAGGTGCTGCACGACAAGCACATGAGCACGGCCGTCGGCGATGAAGGTGGCTTTGCTCCTGACATCAAGTCCACGAAGGAAGCTCTCGACACGATCCTGAGTGCGATCGAGA
>CAZILR010000982.1:0-2318 GCA_964539995.1 uncultured Planctomyces sp. | reverse complement strand
AGGTCCGCAGAAAAAAGTTTGAGAAAGGATGATTTGAGATTTCAAATTTCAGGAGCCTTTCGGCTTGTTGGGCTTTTTAGCGGTCGGCACTTTGGAGGTGGACGGAGCACTGCGAGGCGCTGCGACCACCGGTATTTCAAAATCGGAGTCGCCCGAAGGTTCGTCATCGACCATCGAGAACACGACACCGTCCGTCTCTGGAGTCAGACGGCTTGGCCGTTTGCGAGACTTGTTCGTCATCATCATCCAAATGGAGGCTCCTCCACCACCGACGATGATCAGTAAAAAGACCACCACCGACATCGTACCGCCACTTGACTTGTGCGAAGTGGTCTCGATGTCCGTCTTGGAGGTCTTTTTCTCATCAGCGGCTTTAGTGGTTGCTTCGTTGGGCTCCTCGCTGCCGGGCTTGGTCTTCTCTGGAGCGCTGGCGATCACGATCGTTGTGGGACGTTCGAGCGGGCTGGGGGATTGCCCCAAGTCCGACTGAATCTGTCGGAACAGCCGGTCGAATTTCTTCCACCAGTCGTCCGGGATTTCGACCGAGATGCGGACGAACGTCTGCACCACGCTCTTGGCGATTTCCAGCTCCGCGTTTTTCTTGGACGTCGTGGGCTGAGCTTGCCCCAGCTTTTGCCGACAGAGCGAAGTGTTGTACCACGCCTCATAAAGCTTGTCGCCGTAGCGATCGCGAGTCTCTGGCCGGCCGTCCGCGACCAATCGTTGCAGTCGCGTGCTGAGTTCCGTCCAGCCCCAGACTTCTCCTTTTTGACCTCGCTTTTCTCCCTCGACGGCCTTCTTGAGGAACTCCGTTTTTCCAGCTTTGCCCTGATCGAACCAGACGTAGGCCATCTCGAATTGCACGTCCGCCGCACGCGGACGTTCGGCGATCAACGCTCTGAGCAGTTTTTCGGCTTCTTCGAAGTCCCCCTGTCGGCGTTTGCAATTGGCCAGCCGCAAGCGGATTCCAGAGATGCGGTCTTTGTCGCTGAACGCCTTCTCCTTCTTGGCGCGGTCGAGGATCGACAGATACGTCGATGCCGCTCGCTCGAAGTACGTCTTCGACTCGGAGGCGTTGTCGAGTGACGACTGCGCGAGTCCGTAGTACGTCTCCGCGATCCAGGTCAGCGACGAGAGATTTTGATCCGCGCGTTGGTACAGGCCGTCGAGGAACTGCTCGAACGACTTGCGGACCTCGGTGAACCGGTCCTTGTCGCCCGCTCCTTTCAGCCGGACGAGCTCCTTTTCGAGTTCCTTGCCAAGCTGCACATAAACCGCCGTGACCGCGTCGGCCCCGCCGCTGTGCTCGGCAAGTTGCTCCAACTGAGCCATCACTTCGCGAGCCTCGTCCAACTGCTGCAAGCCGACACGAGCACGCAGCAGCAACTGATAAATGTGCGACGCAAATCGCGCGCTGCGAATGCTGGGACTCGGTGGCCGGCGGGTTTGGTCATCGACGTTGATCGCGACCATCACGCTATGCGGGAGCTTGCTGAGCAGATCCAAAGCGGGCTGATATTGCCCAGCGCTCAGCAGGATTTCAGCGAGTGCCGACTTCGCGGCCACGAGGTCATCCGGCGTCTTGCTTTGTTCGGGAATTTTCTTTTGCAGACGTTCGATGCCGGTCTTCAGGAATTTCTCGGCATCGCCACGCCACTTCGACAACTCTTCTGGCGACGCTCGCAGGGCGACATCCTCTTCGATCGAGGCCAGCAGGTACTGTTGCCAAAGGGCTTGGCCCGCGGCGCACTGAGCCTCGGGAAAGTTCTCCGCGGTTTCAGGCACACGTTGAAACCATTCGGCGGCGACCTTCGGTTGATCGGTTTGAGCGAACGTGCGGCCGACAAGCATTCGCGTTTCGTTCGCTTTCGAGTGCGACGGCCACTTGGCGGTGATGAATTCCGCGAGCCGGACCATCAGCCGCGTATCGACGTCGCGCAGTGCTTTCAGTTCCGTCGGCGTCTGATTGAAGCCCTTGATGTAGCTGGCGACTGCGAGGTACGCCGCATCGAGCGCCGTCTGTTCGTCCTGCTTGTCCTTCGTCGGATTGAACGCGACCGCCTCGGCACAGACCGCCGCTTCGTAGGGCTTGTCGGCCAGGTAGTAGCCGTAGGCCAATAAATACCGAGCTTGATTCATGTCTCCACGCGGTGCCGAATGGTCGGCCAGACTGAGGGCGAGCCGCAGTACGCGGATTTGATCTTTCACCAGACCGTTGAAATCGGCTCGCAGCTTTTCGATGTTTTCGCGCGGCTGCTTGCTTTGGATTGCCGAATCGAGCAGCGTCTTTTTCTCGCCCGACCGCTTCACGAGATCAC
>CAZILR010000981.1:0-2341 GCA_964539995.1 uncultured Planctomyces sp. | reverse complement strand
AGGGGATGGTCTTGCCCGTGAGATACGGAAGCAGATCAACGCCATCGCAATTCGTGAATCTCACCCTGAAACGGCCAATCGTCGCGGCGCACGACCAACTCAGCACGGACGGGGTTCTCGCAGACATACTCCCATTTCTCTTCGTAGGTCTGCTCAGAACGCATCCGAGTGTCCCAATGATCGGTCTGCCAGCGATGCTCCGACACCTTGTGTCGTTTGGAGAATTGCGATTTCCAATACTTGACCCAATTCTCGTAGGGCACGACGCCAGACTCGGTGGCCGCCGCGAAGAAGTGAATGTGATCCGGCATGATCATGTACCGACCAACCAGCCACTCCGTCGCCTCACGCCAGACCTCACACAACAACGAATGAACCTCGTCGGTAGCAAGCCACCGTTTTCGATCTTTCGTGCAAACCGTGTCGAAGATGATTGTCGGCTGGCCCTCGACGTACAGGATGCCATGTGCCGGGCGATCTCGTTGCGGGAGCGAGTGATCGTCCGTTGAAGACATGATGCGATCCAGAGTGAATCGAGCGAGCGACCTATCGATCTGGCAAAGCCTATTGGGCATGCGAATCCAATGGGAGGGCGAGGCTCCCGTCGAACCGCGTTCGACGGTTGAGGTTCATCACGCGAACGGCTCGGCGGGAGCCTCGCCCTCCCGTCGAACCGCAGACCGCTAAACGGCGTCGAAAAACATCTGCTTGACAATCCGAATTACAAGCGGCAGTGTGCTGACACAAATTCATCCGGCCAAGTGACGATCAGATGACACAAAATGCCCAAGCAATCGAAACGGAGATCGGTATCATTCGAGGTCGCGATGCCATTTCCTCGATTCAATCGACTTGAATTACTCATCCAAGAGAATCAGCTTTCGTGGTGCATTCAATCCTCATCTTTGTTCAAAGACGGTCGGTTCTGATGAATTCATTGGATTCGACCTATCGTTCAGCGGCTTACTTGCACTCCGAATGATCGAACTCGATTTCGATGTGACAAATGGCAAATCGAGTTTTGATGAGATCACAAATTCTGATTGGCTGAAGCAGATAAAATGCAGAGACCACTCAGCAAAGCTCAGCGCCGCACATCGACATTTCGTGTTGGCAACCTACGACGACGTTTTCGAGATCATTGCCGATCACTACGAAATACGACTATCAGTGGAAGAAACTTGACGCAGCAGCGGCTCGGCGGGAGCCTCGCGCTCCCATGATGAGGCAAACGGTTTGGAGGTTTGTGAAATGCTCACACTGCTATCCGATGCTGCTCAGCGGAGGTGCGACGGCTACTCACGGCGCGACTTCTTGCAGGCTGGTACGCTGGCTCTCGGTGGATTGTCGCTGCCGTGGTTGCTCGCGCAACAAGCGGCGTTGGCAGAGACGGCCAGTGCAAGCAGTTCAGGTCGGCCGAGCTTTGTGCGCGACAAGTCGATCGTGCTGTTGTTTCTCTCCGGCGGAGCATCGCACATCGAGACGTTCAATCCGAACATGGACGCGCCGGCTCCGTACAGCAGCATGACCGGCGAAGTGACGAGTTCGCTGCCGGGAGTGACGTTTGGCGGGACGTTTCCGCAGCTCGCGCGGCATGCTCACGAGATGGCGGTGGTGCGGAGCTTGCAGCATCCGATTACGGGGCACGTCGAGGCCATCGTTCACATGCTGACGGGTGGGACCGACCCGGTCGGCAAGCGGAAGGCGGGGTTCAGCATGGGTTCGGTTTGCTCCCGGCTGGCGGGAGCAAATCATCCGCGAACCGGGATGCCGAGCTTCACACTGCTCAACACAGACGAGGTCGATCCGCAGTATCGCAACGAACGGACTCGCGTCGAGAACGGCTCCGAACCGAATTCGCTCGGCGCGGCGTTCGGGCCGTTCAATCCGAGCGGCAAGAGCGACGCGGTCCGCAACATGCGACTCAATGTCCCGCGTGGGCGGCTGGACAATCGCCGCGAGTTGCTCGCGTCGCTCGATCAACTGAAGTCCGAGGCCGACGAGCTGCAGGTGCTCGACAGCGCTGACCGATTCACGCAGCAGGCGTTCGACGTGATCTTGGGGAGCGCGGCGGAAGCGTTCGATCTGTCGAAAGAGAATCGCCGCTTGGTCGAGCGGTACGACACCAGTCACATTCAAGTCGGCAAGAAGTCGTTTCGCTCATCGCTGCTCGGCCAGCACATGTTGACCGCTCGGCGTCTGGTCGAGTCGGGTTGCCAATTCGTGACGGTGCATTCGGCGGGCTGGGACATGCACGCGGACGGGAACAATCCAGGCATCGTCGCTGGCATGGAGATGCTCGGCCGGTCAGTCGATCAAGCGGTCTCAGCATTCCTGGAAG
>CAZILR010000980.1:695-2343 GCA_964539995.1 uncultured Planctomyces sp. | reverse complement strand
GCGGGCGCAGGATTGGTTCGACGACCAATTCCTCGATCAGTTCGTCGCAACGGCTGCGCAGCTTGTCGAGCGTTTGCTCGAACGAGACACCTGGTTCGAGGCTGCCGTACTGACGCAGCGTGAAATAAACGCTGATGTTTTCTTCGGGGTATTCGCCACGGCGGACGTGGTAGGCGTTGGTCCGCGTCTCGATCAACAGTCGAGCTTGCATCCGGCACGATTCGTCGAGCGTCAGGGTGATCGCTGGCTCGTAGTTGAGAACACGAGCGCCGGGGATGCGCACCAAGCCGTCGATGGCCGGGCAGCCGCCGAGTGCTTCGGCGACCAACTCGTCGTGGTTGCCGCGATAGGCCATGTCGAAGCCCATCATGAAGTCGAGCGCTTCGCAGTCCAGCGGGCTGACCGAGAGCATGTACGGCAAGAGTTCCAGCGTCAGGCGGTGTTGTTCGACGGCGGTGCTGATGTCCGGCGGGTTCAGGAATCCGCTGCAAACTCGTTTCGGTTCGACGGAGACCCAGCGTTGATGGCCGAGGTCTTTGTCTTCTTCCAGCACGCAGTCGCCGGTCTCGCGGGTGTAGAAGTTCCGCATCATCGGATACGACTTTTGGACTCGCTCGAAAAACCCCAGGATGGTCTCGCGAGCGGCCGGCAGCGGCATCTCGGTGCTGAGGTTCATATTGCAGTAAAAGTCATCGACGTAAGAGTCGAAGGCCAACATGATTCGGTCCTTTGACGAGAATGCCACCAACGAGAACATGCACAGACGAGAAAAGCGTGAGGTCCAGTTCGCACCGAGCGGCGTCTGCGAGGCCCTCACGCTTGTGGTGTTCGCCGAAGGCTGGCAATCAACCTTCGACGTCGTTAATCGTCGGCAGCATTCTAGGGGTGCTCTGAGACAAGGTCAAAGAATGGTTTTCAGGGAGGCGTTCATGCCGCTTCAGGCGTGTGTGTTTTCGACAGCACTGGGTTGGTTTGGTTTCGTCGGTCAGGAACGCCGCGTGTGGCGACTGGTGATGGGCCATCGGACGCCTGCTGAGGCTTGGGCCAGACTGCATCGAGACTTTTCTGATGAAACGCTCGACGAATTCGATTGGTATCCGGCTCTGAAAAAGAAGCTGGAAGATTTCGCATCCGGCAAGCGGGTATCGTTCGACAGCATCGACGTGCGAATCGAACATCGCACCCCGTTTCAACGGAAGGTCATCCTCGCCACACGAGCGGTCGGCTTTGGCGAGACCGTCAGCTACGGCGAACTCGCCGAGCGCGCCGGCTCACCGAATGCGGCGAGAGCTGTCGGCACGGTGATGGCCAACAACGAAGTCCCGATCATCATTCCTTGCCATCGAGTGCTAGCCAGCGGCGGAAGAATCGGTGGCTTCTCGGCTCCGCAAGGCATTGACCTCAAACGGCGATTGCTGGAACTGGAAGCAAAGCCGTAGCCCGACCCTTGTGGGTCGGTTGATTCTAACGCTCAAGAAAATCACCCCGGCCACAAGGGCCTGGGCTACGGGGATCGCTTCGCGACTGAGAGGGCATGCCTGTCAATAGTCGAATCGCTGATCGCGACCAACTTCATCACCTTCGAGAATTTCTGTGCTCGTCCGCTTCCGCGCCGTCAAAAGTGAGTACTAGAATCGCCGCCGTCCCG
>CAZILR010000980.1:0-685 GCA_964539995.1 uncultured Planctomyces sp. | reverse complement strand
GAAAGTGCGGTCATGAATGTCGGCATTGTCAGGCCAGATGTCTCGGAGTTGAATCTCGCGATTCTAGGCCGCTCCGTGCATCCGGAATTGTTTGCGATTTACGAGCGTACCTCGGTGGTTCGAGACGGCTTCCAGATGCACCTTGCGATCTGTGAAGCGGGCCATCTGTTGGAACTGCGCACGCCTCGTCAAACGCTGTGTGAGGTCGTCGCCCCCAAAGGCCAGTCGCTGCCGCACCACGATCGGCTGTTCGACAAGAAGCTCCGAGGCAGCCGCGACGAATCGCTCTGGCTGCCGGGCGGCATCGGCTACCAGGTCAGTTTTCAGGTTGAGCGACTGGACCCGGAGGTGTATCTCCAACTGCATGAGGAGTGCTCCACCGACTGCCGCAAGGCGACGCTTGGCCGCATGTTCGATCCGCCCAACCGGTTGGCTCCCGCTGCCGTGAGCTATCTGCAACTGGACCTGTTCCCGCGCAGCCTGCTAGTGCATGCGTTTCACACGTTCCCGGAAAACTGCGCTGTCGTGAAAACGCAAACGCTGATCGAACTTCCGGCAGTCAAGTAGGTCAGTAACCCGAAGCGTCAGCGAGGGCGAATGCTTCGCAGAATTCTGACTGCGGGATTGCCGTTGCCAGAAGCGCTCGCCCTCGCTGACGCTTCGGGTTTGTCAGCCTGGAATCGCT
>CAZILR010000979.1:0-2344 GCA_964539995.1 uncultured Planctomyces sp. | reverse complement strand
AATTACTCGGTCAATCCGCACTGGCAGGCGTACTACCGCCAGCTCCCGAAGCATCCGACGACCAGTGGCGTGAAGCCATTCAGCACGCACGACGAGTGGTACTACAACATGCGTTTCCGCGAGAAGATGGAGGGCGTCACGCCGATCCTCACCGATCTGCCACCGGCCACGACGCTGGTCGTCTTGGACAAGGATGGCAAAATTGTGATGGAAGAGAAGGACGGCAAGAAGGTGCCAAAGCTCAGCCGACCGGAGAACGCTCACAACAACAACCCGCACGCTCGCAAGGCCGTGCTGGAGGACAAAGCTCCGCAACACACCGCCTGGGCCACGCAACGCGCCGACGGCGGCCGAGGCTTCGGTTGCTCCGGCGGTCACGATCACTGGAACTGGGGCAACCCTCAATTCCGCAAGCTGATGCTCAACGCAATCGTCTGGACCGCCGGTGTCGATGTTCCCGCTGATGGAGTCCCCGCCGGAAAAGTGACGCTCGAAGACCTGCTCCAAAATCACGACGAACCGATCCCCGCCGATTTCGACACCAAGCACCGCCCGCGCATCCAAGCGCTGCTCGACGAATGGAACGCTCAGGAGGTGAAGTAATCCTTCGACTCGGAACACGGATTCATAACGCCGATCTCTCAAGAGATTCGGCGTTCTTTTTTTGTGTCCAATCAAACGGCAACGGGCTCAGACCACGCAGCCGCTGAGTCTCGAATCGCGTTGTTGAAGCGACGGTGGCCTTTCGCCTTTTGGAACAAGATGGTCCGAATCGGATTGCCTTGCGTTCCACTTCACGAGCCTTATAACCCCGACAAACTTGTTCCGCATTTTGCCTGACAGCCCTGTCGAGCACGGAGTCAAGCGGCCATGCGCCCTAGCGTAAAGGATGCTTCTATGTTGCGCAGTTTTCGCAAGGTTCGACGTCACCGACGCTTGTTGCCCAAACATCAATCCGTCGAGATCCAAAAGCTGGAACCACGGTCACTCCCGACTGGAACCGTCACCGTTTCGTTTGCATCGAATGTGCTGACCCTGACGGGTGATAACAAGGGGAACGCACTGGACGTGGGAGTCTTCGCCACGGACACCGGTGTCGAGATCACTGTGATTGGGCTTGAGGGGACGCGGATCAAGGTCGGGGCGGTGATTACCGAAGCCGATGAACTCGTGAGTTTCACTCCAACGGCCGCGTTCGGAATCGTGGCTAACCTGGCGGGCGGATCAGACGCATTGACGATTGGTGTCGATGCGGATCTCGGAACTCGGTCGCTGACAAAATTGGATTTCAACACCGGGGACGAGGACGATCATGTGGATGTCACGATCGGAGACGGGACAACGCTCAACTTCACGGACATTATTTCGATCAAGACAGGCGAAGGGAATGATGTCATCTCGGTGGCACTCAACGGAGTTGTCACAACTGCGAAAACATTAACCATCGACTCAGGGCTGGACAGCGACGAAATCAGCATCGATGTGGGAGAGTTGGGTGCGTTGACGGTGACGGGAGCCGCAGCCTTCAACACAAGTGATGGCCATGATGACCTGAATTTCCTTGCTCAGGGAGCGGTCACGTTCAACGGCAAGCTCGATATCAATACCGGTGAAGACGACGATGCCTTGGACATGGATTTTGCTCAGGGCCTCACCGTCAAAGGACTGACGACGATCAACACGCTCGATGGTGACGATGATGTCACGCTCTTCAATGTTGATTCCACCCTCGATTTTCAAGCGGGACTGACGGTCAATCTTGGCAGCGGTGACGATGACCTGCACTTCAACCACGAATACGATGACGTTGAAGAGGAATTTGTCGGACTGGAAGGGGGCACATTGCGCGCGGCCGGATCCGGCCTGACCATTCTCGCAGGCAGCGGCCATGACGACGTGCTCATCAGCGAAAAGCTGAACCTCATTGGAGGAGCCAACATCGCAACGGGTGATGGGGCCGATGTGATCTCGATCTTGACGGGCCTCGGCACTGCGGTGGAAGGACCGGTGGCAAACGTCATCGGCAAACTGACGGTCGATATGGGAGATGATTCGGATTCTGTGACGCTCGAAGTGATCGATGGAACAACGCTGTCCGTCACCGCGGCCGCATTGTTGAACACGGGAAAAGGAAACGATTCTGTCAGCCTCATTAACGATGACACCACCGTGAGCTTTGCAGCCGGCTTGTCCATCGACACGGGGGCCATAGCGGCAACGTCGAGCGGGTTCGATGGAGTGGCGATCGTCGGTGGTCGGTTGAACGTCACGGGAGCCTTGAAAATCGCCACGGGTGGCGCGTCTGACCACGTCACGATCATCGAGTCGCTCTCCGTCACGGGCG
>CAZILR010000978.1:1286-2346 GCA_964539995.1 uncultured Planctomyces sp. | reverse complement strand
AAGATCAGCGGCTACCTCGGCCCCAACTACAAAGTGCTCGCCAGCGTTGGGCACATTCGCGATCTTCCGGCCGGAGCGGCGCAGGTTCCCGCCGCGCTCAAAAAGGAAGCTTGGGCCAAGATCGGTGTTGATGTTGAGCACGGATTTCAGCCGCTGTATGTCATCCCACCCGAAAAGAAAAAAGTCGTTGCCGAGTTGAAAGCGGCGATGAAAGACGCCGATGAACTCATCCTTGCGACCGACCCCGACCGCGAAGGAGAGTCGATCGGCTGGCACTTGTCGGAGGTGCTCAACCCGAAGATTCCCGTGAAGCGGATGGTTTTCGACGAGATCACCAAGGACGCGATTCAAGCGGCGGTCAACGCAACGCGCGACATCGACACCAATCTTGTGTCGGCTCAGGAAACGCGACGAGTGCTCGACCGGCTGTACGGCTATCGGCTCAGCCCGCTGCTGTGGAAAAAGATCGCCCCGAAGCTCTCGGCCGGCCGAGTGCAGTCGGTTGCCGTGCGGCTAATCGTGACTCGCGAACTCGAACGGATGGCGTTCCGCAGCGCGACCTATTGGGATCTGAAAGCGGAACTCGCGACCGACACGTCCGCCAAATTCACGGCCGAACTCGCGACCGTCGGCGGACGCCGAGTCGCCAGCGGCAAGGATTTCGACGAGACAACCGGCAAGCTCAAGCCGAACGCCGACGTGCTGCTGCTCGACCAACCGAACGTCGAGGCCCTGCGGAACCGGCTGACCGACACGAGCTGGCAAGTCAGCAACGTGAAGGATCGCTCCGAAATCCGCCGGCCGTACCCGCCGTTCACGACCAGCACGTTGCAGCAAGAGTCCAACCGCAAGCTCGGCCTGTCGTCCAAAGAAACGATGCAGATTGCTCAGCGGTTGTACGAAGATGGACTCATCACCTACATGCGAACCGACAGCGTGAACTTGTCGGGCGAGGCGATCGGAGCCTCACGGCGTCGCATCGAAGAAAAATACGGACAGGAATATCTCAGCCCGACGCCGCGACAGTTCACGACGAAGGCCAAAGGAGCACAAGAGGCCC